>NZ_PVWF01000109.1 GCF_003003995.1 Pleurocapsa sp. CCALA 161
AGGTAATTCAGCAGATCTAATTATCTTTCCTGCTCGTTACTTTAGTGAATTATTAGCGCGATCGCAACATAACCGCATAATCATCCGTAAAGGTAAAAAAATTAATTTAGATTTGCCTGATTATCGTGAACTCGATGATTTAATCGCTAGAAATTAAAAGTCTGATTTAGTTATGCTTATTTTCCTTTTATTTCGCCTTGCCATACTGAGGATACTTTAATTCCAGGAAACGGTTCTTGCATTGGTTGTAACTGCCAATTGGCAGAAGCTATTTTCTCTATTGGTTGGCGATCGCTCATAAGTTTAATCGGGATTTGTAAAACGTTTTCGGTTTGTACCAAAATCTTAAAATCTCACCTTTTATTTGTAAAGATAGAATAAATGTGATTTCAATTCAATTTTACTGATAATAAAATTGATCAATGGAATTTAGACATCTGCAAACATTTCAAACAATCATTGATACAGGAAGTTTTTCTAATGCAGCAGAAAGGCTTCAATACGCTCAATCAACTATCACGCTTCATATTCAACAGCTAGAAACAGAATTGGGAGTCAAAGTCTTTACTCGTCGTGGTAAAAAAGTTCAGCTAACCAAAGCAGGAGAAGCACTGAGTACTCATGCCAGTTTTTTGTTGCATCGCGCCGAAATATTGCAGCGAGAGATGACCGAGCTAGTTTTAGGAGAAACAGGTCATTTACGGATTGGTGCGATCGAACCTGTTGCTAGTTTGAAGCTGCCCCAATTACTAGCCTCGTTCTGTCAGAAATATCCTAATATACGTCTTACTTTAGAAACGGGTATAACCAAAGTCATCAGCCAAAGAGTCGTAGAAGGAAAACTCGATTTAGCTATTTGTTCGCCACCAGATGTAAATTTAGGTCTTAGTTTCAAACGGCTTTTCTATGATTCAATGGCGTTGTTAATTCCAAGCAAACACTATCTAAGTGATAAAGCGATTGTAGAAGTGATCGATTTAGAGAAAGAACGCTTACTGGTTACGGAAACTAACTGTCCCTATCGACATATGTTTGAAACGGAAGTTTTTGCCCGTGGTGTTAATCCAGATTTGGGTATAGAGATTATGAGCCTTAAGGTTTTGCAGAGTATGGTGAAATCGGGTCTGGGGATAGGCGTGATGCCCATCGGCGTAATTACTCCACCGCCTGAAAATACTGTAGTGAGAAATATCAACCAGGTCGATTTAGAATTACCCGTAGGGATAGCAACTTCATTCGATGACAGAATACCTGGATTGGCTTTTGATGTACTCATTCGAGCTTTAATAGCAGGTTTGGAAAACTAATAACTGTACTTAATTAAATCCCCGATCTCATCATCAAGGTGGTCGCTCGTAAAGATGAATTTTGTCAATTCAGTGACGCATATTGCCGAGCAAATTATTCCCTAGAAGCTAAAAATCTAATTAAACTTATAAACCCCACACTCGCTGTACTCAATTTCAGTGGACGTAGCAAATTTTTAATAGCACACTAAGTGGGTACAGAAAATTGATGAAAATAAATGACAGATATTCTTCGAGCGATTACCACACTTGTTAATCATCCCATACCAAATTTGTTAGATTATTATCGGAGTAAAAGCCAAAACAGAATAAATGCAATAGGTGATGCTTTAGAAGAGTACATTAAAGATATTTTTGCCAAAATTATTAACTACAAAATGAGATGAATAATAAATATAAATAATGTAATGGAGATTATTTCTTTATTTTCAGGGTGTGGAGGATTAGATTTAGGCTTCTCCCAAGCAAAATTTAAGATTATCTGGGCAAATGAATATGACAAAACCATTTGGGACACTTATGAATTAAATCATCCTCAAACTGTTTTAGATCGCAGAAATATCCAAGATATAAACTCTTCAGAAATACCAGAGTGCTTAGGAATTATTGGTGGACCACCCTGTCAAAGTTGGAGTGAAGCAGGAGCAGGTCGAGGAATTAATGATTCTCGCGGACAACTATTTTATGACTATATTAGAATTGTTGCAGATAAACAGCCTCTTTTCTTTTTAGCTGAAAATGTTAGTGGTATTCTATCGCAAAGACACATAAAAGCCTTTACTAATATATTAAATCAATTTAGAAATATAGGATATGAAGTCTCTTATAAACTTTTAAATGCTAATGATTTTGGTGTTCCGCAAGATAGAAAAAGAGTAATTATTGTGGGATATCATCATAAATTAAAGGGAGTTTTTGAGTTTCCCTTATCCGTTAACTCAGGTTTAAAAATTAAAGATGCTATCTACGATTTAAGCTCAATAGAGCCAATTAAAACAAAAGATAAGCTAGTTAAAAATGGTGAATTAGTTCCTAATCATGAATATTTAGATACAAGCTTTTCTAGCATTTATATGTCAAGGAATAGAGTAAGAAGTTGGGATGAGCCATCTTTTACTATTCAAGCTGGAGGAAGACACGCACCCCTACATCCTCAAGCTAATAAAATGCTTTTTGTGGAAAAAGATAAAAGAGTCTTTGACCCTAATTCTGCCAAACCATATCGTAGATTATCTGTCAGAGAATGTGCCAGAATACAAACATTTCCTGATAATTTTAGATTCAAATATGACTATATAAATAATGGCTATAAAATGGTTGGAAATGCTGTGCCTGTTAATCTTGCATATGTTTTAGCCCAAAAAATCTTTATAGATATTCAAGAATATTTAACTCTAGGAAATTGTGATAATTTACACAAGAATTTACACAAGCTAGAATATGCCAAACAATTAACCTTGCTTAATTAAATTTTCGCTACGTAAACTCAATTTTTGGATGGGCTAATTCAAAACCTGCGCTTTTAATCTTTTGATTAGATAGTTTCATATTATAAGCACGACTGGAAGTCTGGGAACTATCCCAGGTAACAGCAGGAAGATCGTGAGCAGCAAATAATCTGCCAAGAAACTCTTTAGTGGTCATTAATTCATCGCTATTTAGATGATATATACCTTCTAGCTGTTTGTCTTTAGCAAAATCGATCGCCCCCACAATATCTTCTAAATGAACCCAGTTAGTATAACTTTCTCCCGATCCTGGGCGAGTTGTCCCAGCAACTCTTTTAAAGATCTTGATTAACTCTCTGTCTGGACCATATATACCTGTTAAGCGCAAAATACAGGTTGTTAAATCCGTTGCTGATGCGTTAAGTAACACCTGTTCTGTCTGAGCGAGAATTTCGCCAAATTCGTCTTTGGGTTTGACGGTAACAGTTTCATCGATCGTATCACCGCTGGTATGATTAATTAGCCCGTAGCTACTAGTATAAATAAGCTGCTTAACTCCAGAATTATTTTTAATTGCCTTTACCAAATTCTGGGCTGTTGCTAAATATGTCTGACGATAAATTTCAGGAGTACGCTGTTTTGAGCCAATACTCAACAAAATCACATCTTGGTTAGCTACTACCTGCTGCAAGCTTGATAAATCATCCCCTGTCAAAATAACTACTTTAGATGCGATCGCTTGTAATTCTTCTACTTTCTCCGTTGTAGTGGTAGTCACCGTGACTTCATTGCCTGCTGCGTGCCACAAGCGAGCCACCGCGCTACCTACATAGCCACAACCAATAATCGCCAACTTCATAATTTATAATTTACAATTTACTTTATAGCTGTATTTCTGTGCGGGGAAAGCAATGCTTTACCCTTTTCAACTAGCCTGATAACTGCGATCGATAATCCAGTCTTCTTGAGCAAATCGATATTCTGCCTTACTAATCACATTTTGCTCCAACAACCACCTCAACCTTTCTGTCTGTTGTTTTAAATCGTGATTGTAATTAATATAAAAATATTTTTCTCTTAAATATTTCTTCCGATAGATCCATAATTGCGCTAAAAACTGATCTAAAGCTTGACGATTTGGTTTGTCTCTTAAAAATATAACTTTTTGGCGATCGCTAGTTGCTAAAATAAGGTAGTTTTGTTGGCGATTCTGATATAGAATTATCGCTATAAAGGCAATAATTAGAGGAACAATACTATAAATAAATCCTTGGTTAATTATCAAACTTTGTAACAAGATACATGCCGAAAAAGTCAGCAGAGCAATAGCGACAAATAGCAGCTTTAAATTTTGCTGGCAACATATTTTGGTTTCTCCAGTAAGGCTTTCATAGCTTATATAATTTTCGTATTCACCTTCTCCACTTTTAAGATACAGCTTCAGTTTGTTTGATAATAAGTAAAAGCTTCTTTTTTCTAATAAAGTTTTTTGATGTAATTCCATAACTTCTCAATCACTGTTCCCCATTTTAAAATTTAGCAGTAGATGGCGTTGCCTAAGCAAATTTTATTTTTATTTAACTCTTATGCTTTTGATGACATTATAAAAATACATAAAATGAAACCCAATGTTTAAATTAATTGTTTAATCAACAATTGTTTGTTGATAATTATGAAAATTATTGCTTATTTATATAGCGATCCTCTACTGGAAAATGCTCCCGATCAAAACATCTGGGGTTTAGAAGTGGATCGCGTTTATCAAGACAGAGGAGAACATCAACAATTACAGCAGTTAATTACAGATTGTGCTGTAGAAACACCCAAATATCTACTAGTGCGTCGGCTTGAAGAATTGGGGGACAATCTTGAAATGATTTGCGATCGCCTTAATCAATTAGAGTCTTTGGGAGTGGAGATTATTGCTACAGAACAAGATTATAGTTCTTCCCAATGGAGTTTTGATCCTCAACAATCAAAGCTGAACTTAAGTAATTTACTACAAGAAATACAGACCAATAAGCAGCGTAGTCGCCTTGAACAAGGTCATGCCCGTAATCGTTTGAAAATGCTGCCACCTCCTGGCAAAGCGCCTTATGGATATCGTCGGGGACAAGATCGTTATCTGGTGGATAAAAGTACCGCTCCCGTAGTCAAGGATTTTTTTGAACGGTTTATTTTATTTGGCTCATTGCGGGGTGCAGTTCGGTATTTAGAAAAGCGCTACGGCAAAAAGATTTCGCCCACAACGGGACGCAATTGGCTGATTAATCCTGTATATCGAGGCAGTTTACAATATAAAGATAAGTCAATAATTTCCCATACCCACACGGCAATTATTAACTCAGAAGAAGCAGCACAAATAGATCGCCTGCTGCGTCGTAATCGCTCTCTACCCAGTCGTACTGCTAGCGCACCTCGATCTCTAGTCGGTTTAGTTGTCTGTCAGCATTGTCAGTTAGGGATGAATATTACTCGCGTGACGCAGCGTCAGCAAAAAACTGAATATTTATATCTGCGTTGTCCTCAATGTCCAAGACAACCTAGGTGTAAAGCGATCGCCTATGAACAAGTTTTAGCTCAAACCATTAGCAAAATTTGCCGAGAACTACCCTTGGCAGTTGCTCAGTTAAAACTTCCTCCTGAGTCTGCTATCAAGAATTTTCATCAACAAAAAATTTCTGAGAAACAAGCCATACTCCAGCAATTACCACAGTTAGAAGAGCAGGGTATCTTAGACCAAGAAACTGTTGCTTTGCGTACCTACAAACTCCGTAGCGAAATTGCCCAGCTAGAAATCAATCTAGCCCAATTACCTCCAGGTAATTTAAAAGCGATCGCTCAAGCTGTTTCTCTACCACAATTCTGGCTAGACTTATCGGAAACAGAAAGGCGGTTTTATTTTCGTGAATTTATTCAGCAAATAGTAATTTTGCGTAGTCAACCTGAGTCTTGGAATATCCAGCTACAATTCGTTTTTTAAATTAACTATTTGACAAGATTTCTCATTAAATGTATCCTCAGAAGTTCGAGTGTATAACATAAATTTTCTTAAGATGAAATCAGTAAAATTATTTTTAGCGCTGGGATTAGTGACAACAGTTGGTCTATCTAGCAATACGGTAGATGCGGGAGAATATTCATCAGCGATCGCGCAGCGTGGGCAGAGCCCAATCGCCGAACAAGATCGCGCCAATACTGCAATCATGGCCCAAGGTGGAGAAGAAGGGGGAGAAGGCGGAACAGAGTTAAGCCCTGGAGAACAAGCAAACGCAGACTTTCAAGACAAAATGAGTGGAGCAGAATTATTAAGCGAACTGCAAAAAGGCGGTTACGTGATCTACTTCAGACACGCTCAAACCGAAAAAGATTACGCCGATCAGGTAACGGCAAATGTGAATGATTGCTCAACTCAAAGAGTGTTAAGTGAAGAAGGTGTGCAACAAGCACTAACAATTGGGGATGCTTTTGCTAGCACTGAAATTCCTGTTGGCAAAGTTACTACCAGCGACTACTGCCGTGCCTGGACTACCGCAGCCCTGGCATTTGGCGATTATGAAAAAAATCCTGCCTTAAACTTTCTGCCTTTTGAAGATTATACCGATCAGCAGGTCGAGCAAATGAAAGCTAACGTGACACCTCTACTTACTGCTGTACCTGAAGATGGCACTAACGACATTATTGTCGGTCACGATGATCTTTTTGAAGCAGCAACAGGTATTTATCCCGATCCTCAAGGAATGGCTTATGTATTAAAACCAGACGGTAATGGTGGATTTGAAGTTATGGCTAATCTGCTACCTGAAGAATGGGCGGAACTATAAAACAAGAGCCAAAAACTACAAAACTACAAAATTAAGAAGACAAATTAGCTCATGAATATAAAGTTAAATCGGCGCAGACTTTTAAAAGGAGTAGGTATAGTAAGTTTAGGAGCGGTAACTGTATCTCAGCTAAAACCTTCTGCCCAAGCTCAAAAGACTAATAAACCAAGATTATTAGCACAGGCAGACAAATATGCTGCTCAAGTAGATGCAGGATTAACCTATTTCCAAGAGCAAGCTACCAAACAATTACCCTTAGTAGAAGCATTAGAGGCAGCGATCGCTAGTGGAGACGTAGAGGCAGCTAAAACAGCTTATGTAGAATCACGTCCTCCCTATGAACAGATCGAGGTATTAGCACTCAATTTTGAAGCAACCGATACTGATATTGATGCCCGACCTTATGCTTTTGATAATGGAGAATTAGACACAGCTTTTAAAGGGTTTCATCGTATTGAAGCTTTAATTTATCGTGATGGTGATTTAAAAACTGCATTACCCCACGCTCAAGGGTTAGTTACCAGCATCAAAACTTTAATGACTGATTTAAAAGCCAGAGAAAACTTTGATTCTCCTTCTCATTTTGAAGGCATGATTGGTTTGGCAACCGAAATTCCTGCTAAGAAGATTTCTAGTGAAGAAGAAACTTGGTCAGATCAAAGTTTGTTAATTTTTCAGGAAAATTGGAAAGGTATCTATAGCCAGTTTGAGCCTTTTGCAGCGGTGCTAGAAAGTGTTGATCCTGGTGTTGTTGCCGAAGCCAAGGCAGCCTATGAAGCAGCGATCGCGACTGTTGCTCCTTATTTTACTCAAGGTCAGGTTGCAGCCCAACCCTATAGTAGTCTAAGTGCTACCCAAAGAGGCGAGATTATTAATGCTGCTTATCGTTTTCGCGATAGTTTAATCAATGCTCAAAATAAGTTGGGTATTGCTTGAAAAGTAAAATTATAATCATTATCATTAGAATTTGTGTGTGAGCATTATTATGACTAAGATTTCTTTGGGTAAAACTGTCCCAATTATTTTTCTTGCTTTAGTTGCTGGTTTATATATTTGTCCAGCCCAGGCTCAAACAAAATCCAGCCAACTACTTAATCAAGTAGAACAATATGGACAAGAAGGTCAAGACACTAATCAACTTGGGCAAGTAACTAACGTCAATCAGTTACGAGACGTTGCGCCCACAGACTGGGCTTATGAAGCATTGAGAAGCTTGGTTGATCGTTACGGCTGTATTGCTGGATTTCCTAATCAAACCTATCGCGGAAATCAATCCCTGACTCGTTACGAGTTTGCTGCGGGGTTGAACTCTTGCTTAAATCAAATTGAACGCTTAATTGCTTCTTCTCAAAGTTCTGTAAGCCAAGAAGATTTAGAAGCGATTGATAGACTAAACCAAGAATTTGAGGCAGAATTAGCCAGTCTCGGTGGCAGAGTTGACGAGCTTGAAAGCAGAACTGCGGTACTGGAAGATAGTCAGTTCTCCACTACCACTAAACTAGAAGGAGAGGCTATCTTTGGCGTTGCTAGTGTACTTAGCGGTTCTAACGCAGAATTAAACCCAGATGATAACGGCGATCTCGATCAAGTACCTATTTTGGGCTATCGTACTCGTCTGGAGTTAAACACTAGTTTTACAGGGGAAGATTTACTGTTTACTCGTTTATCTACAGGTAATTTTCCTGAATTTGCCGAAACTACAGGGACAATTCAGGGAGAACTTGCCTTTGCTCAACCCGATGATAATAATTTAGCTTTAGAAGTCTTGTTTTACGATCGCCCGATTGGGGAAAATACTAATGTGCTGATTGGTGCAGCAGGACTAGCCGCGGATGATATTGCCAATACCCTGAGTGTATTAGACGGGGATGGCGGATCGGGAGCAATTTCGGCTTTTGGTACTCGTAGTCCAATTTATTCTCCTCCAGGAGAGACGGGTTTAGGTATAATTCATCGCTTTGGTGAAAAACTAGAATTTAGTGCGGGATATTTAGCAGGAGAAGCCAGCGATCCTAATCAAGGCGCGGGCTTATTTAATGGTTCTTATAGTGCGCTGGGACAGTTAACTATTACTCCCTTTGAAAAGCTAGGTATTGCTCTGACTTATGTTAATGGTTATAACCAAAGTGACACTGGTGTTGGGAGTGATTTAGCTAATATCAAATCCCTTACCGCGGCAGGAGAAGACGCCGATCCTTTAGTTCCTGGAGTGTTTGAGGGTGGCGTACCAACATCAAGTAATTCCTATGGCGCGCAGTTTTCTTTTGCCTTAAGCGATCGCCTGGTGATTGGTGGCTGGGGAGGCTTGAGTAAGGTGAGAACCTTAGACGCTGTTAGCGTCGATGGACAGACGGTGGAACGTGGATCGCAAGATATTTGGAATTGGGCAGCTACTCTGGCTTTTCCTGATTTGGGTAAAGAAGGCAGTCTAGGGGGAATCATCGTCGGTATGGAACCTTGGGTGAGCAGTTCTAGTATTGATACACCAGGGTTTGGCGAAGATGAAGAGAAATCTTTGCACGCCGAGGCTTTTTATCAATATCAGCTTAACGATAATATTGCCATCACTCCTGGGGTGATCTATGTCAACAAACCAGATAATAATGATGACAACGATGATTTATTTATTGGTGCATTGCGAACCACTTTTAGCTTTTAGGTAGAGCTATCAGCCCGATAGATACGCGTCGTCGATCATAAATCACTTGTCTGGTTGATAATTATGCGACGTTATTTCAAAGTTCTCAGGTTGTTTTGGTCTACGGCGATCGCCACTGAATTAGAGTATCGACTCAATTTTGCGATCGCTACTGTTACCAGTATTGCTAATTTAGTAGGAAGTCTGTTTGGATTATTTTTGTTTTATCGTACTGGCTATACTTTCCAGGGTTGGAGTTGGCAGGAAGCGACGATAGTTTTGGGTTTGTTTACTCTCTTACAAGGCTTCTCTGCTACTTTTCTTGTACCTAATTTAAATAGTATTGTTAAACAGGTTGAACAGGGAACTCTCGACTTTGTGTTGCTCAAACCGATTAGCAGTCAGTTTTGGCTATCTACTAAGACTATCTCTCCTTGGGGCTTACCTGATTTACTGTTTGGTAGCATCCTCATAGTTTATGCTGGCAATAAATTGGGTTTAACCTGGTATGACTATTTGGCGAGCTTAATTCCCTTGGGTTTTGGCGTGGTTATTCTTTATAGTCTGTGGTTTATTTTAGGCGCAACTAGTATTTGGTTTGTCAAGGTTTACAACGTCACTGAAGTGTTGCGAGGTTTATTAGAAGCGGGGCGGTATCCGATGGTAGCCTATCCTGCTATTTATCGCTTCTTCTTTACTTTTATTGTCCCTGTAGCTTTTTTAACTACTGTTCCTGCTCAAGCAATGCTCAATCGTAATGAACTTAGCTGGAGTATGGGTGCAGCTATTTTGGCGGTTGTTTTATTTATTTTCTCAGTTTGTTTCTGGCAGTATGCACTACGTTTTTACACCAGCGCTTCTAGTTAGACTTATAGCAAGTACTCAAGCTAGGACATTTACTACCCACTACCTACGAACAGTTAACTAAACTTGTCCTAATCTAACTTTGTACGGCTATATCTAATGAATTGGTAGGCGCTGAAGATTTGTGTTGCTACCAATTACGACCATCACTAATCCTTTTTTGAGCATTTGTCCTGGACTGGGATTAGTGATAAATTTTTCACCATCGCCAATCGCCAAAACATTTACTCCATAACGTTTTCGCAAATCTAGCTGGGCTAAAGTTTGACCATGAAATTCGTTAGGGGTTAAAATTTCCACGATGCTATTTTCCGTATCTAACTGAAACCGTTCTAAAAGTCCAGGTTGAGTTAGGGTGCTAGCTAAGGCGCAACCAGCCTCATTTTCGGGAAAAACTACTCGATCTGCGCCTACTCTCCGTAGTACTTTGCCATGGATTTCCGAAGATGCTTTGGCAACTACGTACTCGACTCCAGCTTCTTTGACATTAAGAGTGGTAATAATGCTCTCTTGAAGATAGTTACCGATCGCTACAATTACAGTATCCATTTCAAAAATCCCTGCTTCTTTGAGGGATTCAGGTTCAGTTGAATCTAGCTGAATTGCATGGGAGGCAATTTTCTGGGCTAACACCTGAGAGACTAATTTTTCATCGATATCTGTACCGAGAACTTCATAACCCATCTTATGTAAGGAAGTACAGACTGCCCTACCAAAACGTCCTAAACCAATTACAGCAAACTGACGGCTATGGGTGCGGGCATTTGTTAAAAAATTGAGAGATTTCAAGGACTCTTACCTGAATAATTCTGAACTATTGGCATTTTAATCGATTAAATGCTCCTTGAGATCGAGAGGACTAGGTTTATTTTTTAGTATCTATTTTTTCATTTTTGATTCTTACAATACATCTAGACGTTTGAGGCAATCTCCCCGATCTAGATAAAATATAAATTAACCTTATTTCGATGGAATTTCTACTCACCAAAGCTTAATGACTGAAGCCACCTCTATTCGTCAGCCCAAACCTATTAGCAAAACGGCTAGCTTGTTCTATCAAGTTGCCATGTCTCAACCTGCATCTCATCTGTTTGAAGTTACCCTCCAAATTAGTGATTGGCGATCGCCAATCCTGGATTTAAAGATGCCAGTCTGGACACCTGGTTCTTATTTAGTTAGAGAATATGCTAGACATCTACAAGACTTTTCGGCGAAATCTGGCGAAGAAGAATTAACTAGTCGCAAGCTGAGTAAAAATCATTGGCAGATAACAACTAATAATTCCACCGAAATTAAAGTCAGCTATCGTACCTATGCTAACGATTTAACGGTACGTACTAATCATTTAGACGCTACCCACGGATATTTTAATGGTGCTGCGCTGTTTTTCTTTGTTCCAGGATTAGAACAACAACCCATTAAAGTCAAAATTATCCCACCTCAAGCTGATTGGCATATTAGTACTACTTTAGTTAAGGTAGACAATGAGGATCATACTTTTCTTGCTCCCGACTTTGATACTTTAGTTGATACCCCAGTAGAGATCGGCACACAGCAGGTATATAATTTTGAGGTGTTGGGTAAACCTCATTCATTAGCAATCTGGAGTCAAGGTAACGCTAATCCCGAACAGATTATTGCTGATACCACCAAAGTGATTAAGGCAGAAGCCGAGATGTTTGGAGGTTTGCCTTATGAACAGTATTTATTCCTGCTACACCTTTCAGGTAGTGGCTATGGTGGTTTAGAACATAAAGACTGCTGCACTTTAAATTATCCCCGATTTGGATTTCGCGATCGCGAAAAATACGAACGGTTTATGCAGCTAGTGGCACACGAATTCTTCCACCTCTGGAACGTTAAACGCGTTCGTCCCCAAGCTTTAGCAACTTTTAACTACGAAGCCGAAAGCTATACTACATCCCTCTGGTTTTGTGAGGGAACAACTAGTTACTACGATGCGATCATTCCTGTGAGAGCGGGGATTTATGACCCTAAAACCTGTCTCAAAAACTTAAGTAAGGACATTAGTAAATATTTCAACACTATTGGGCGTAATGTACAGCCTCTGGGGGAATCAAGCTACGATGCTTGGATCAAACTCTATCGCCGTGATGCCTATAGTGATAACAATCAGATTTCCTATTATCTTAAAGGAGAGCTGGTTTCATTGCTGCTCGATCTATTGATTCGAGCCAAATATCAGAATAAGCGATCGCTTGACGACGTCATGCGTTTGATGTGGTCGCGTTTTGGACAAGAAGAAATCGGCTTTAGTGAAACTCAACTGAGAGAAACTATTGCGGAGGTGGCAGCCGAAAACCTAGATGATTTCTTCACTCGCTACATTGAAACTACTGAAGAATTGCCTTTTGATGACTACCTTAACCCCTTTGGCTTATACTTAAAAACTGTCAGTGAATCCGATGCCCCTTATCTGGGAATCAGGGTACAGTCCGACAGTAATCGGGAAGTGATCGAGTATGTTGCTGCTGGCTCTCCCGCAGCATTAGGGGGAATTGATGCCAAAGATCAGCTTTTAGCAATTGATGGGATCAAGGTCGATGCTAAGTCTCTTGACGAAAGATTAAAAGACTATCAAGCAGAGGATAAAATCGAAGTTACTGTGTTTCACAATGATGAATTGAAAACTCTTGCTTTGACTTTAGCTCACCCCCAAACTAATCGTTATGAGTTGGCGATTTTAGATAATTTATCCCAGTCACAGCAGCAAAATCTTTTAGGATGGCTAGGGAAAGGAACAATGAACAATGAACAATGAACAATGAACAATGAACAATGAACAATCAGTAATTAAATATGCATAATTTTTTAGCAACAGCCTACTTTCAAAACAAATTTGTTCCTTTTGAAGAAGCTAATATTTCTATTGCTACTCATGCTCTCCACTATGGTACGGGTGCTTTTGGGGGAATGAGAGGTATTCCTAATCCAGATAATGCCGAGCAAATATTATTATTTAGACTGGAGCGCCACTGTAGTCGCTTGAGTGATAGCGCCAAGCTGCTAAATTATGATCTACCTGGAGCCAAAATTCAGCAAATAATTGTCGATTTTGTCCAAAAAAATAAGCCCACTAAACCTTTTTATATTCGTCCTTTTGTTTATACCTCTGACTTGGGTATTGCTCCACGACTACATAAAATCGAAAAAGATTTCTTTGTTTATGGATTAGAACTAGGGGATTATTTACCTCCTGATGGCATTAGCTGTCGCATTAGTTCTTGGTATCGTCAGGAAGATCGGAGTTTACCTCTACGGGGTAAGATAAGCGGCGCATATATTACTTCTTCCTTGGCTAAAACCGAAGCAGTAGAATCTGGTTTTGATGAGGCAATTTTGATGAATTCTCAGGGTAAAATTTGCGAAGCATCAGGAATGAATATTTTTATGGTGAGAAATAATAAGTTAATCACGCCTGGGTTTAATCAAGATATTTTGGAAGGGATTACTAGAGATAGTGTGCTGACTATTGCCAAGGATATGGGGATTGAAGTCGAAGAAAGAGCCATTGATAAAACCGAATTACTAATTGCTGATGAAGTATTTTTAAGCGGTACAGCAGCAAAAGTAACCCCTGTAAAACAAATTGAAAGCTATCATTTGTCTACCAAGCGACCAATTACTGAAAAAATAAAAGCTAAATTGACTTCAATTACTAAAAATCAAGAGCCAAAATATCAAGATTGGATTTACGTAGTAGATTGTTAGGCAGATTAATTATAGCCATTGGTAGATTTATACTTAAATAATATATAGCAATCCTAAATGAAATGAGAAATTTCTACTACCTATTTGCGAAGCTACATGCGGCAAAGTGCCTTTGTCCTTTAGGACTACCTACTACCTACTACCTACTACCTACTACCTACTACCTAAAAACCAATCAATGTAGTTTCATGAATCAAATAGGACTGCTATATGGCTCAAGTTGTAGTTGGAGTAATGGGCGCGGGAGATTTAGCAACTCACGAAGATACTGAACTGGCTTATCAGCTAGGTAAATCAATTGCAGAAAATGGCTGGATTTTGCTTACAGGAGGTAGAAAAGTAGGAGTCATGGAAGCAGCCAGCCAAGGTGCAAAAGCAAGTGGTGGAATCGTAATCGGTATTTTGCCTGGCAATAATAAACTAGAAATGTCTGATGCAGTCGATATTGCCATCGTTACTGATTTGGGCAATGGACGCAATAATATTAATGTCTTGTCTTGTGATCTTGTGATTGCCTGTGGTATGGGTTTGGGGACAGCTTCAGAAGTTGCTTTGGCGTTGAAAAATAATCGACCTGTAATTTTGCTTCATCAACAAGAAGTAACCTCTCAATTTTTTAGTCATTTGGCTTCAGAACAAGTTTTTTCGGCAGCAAATGTAGAACAAGCGATCGCTCTAAGCCAAGAAATTTTGCTCCCTTAGATGAACGCAGTCAGTTCCAGTCAAGATCATTAAACTCTTGTATAGTACTGATTTGAGCGAAAAAAAACTTGACTTTAATGCTATCTTAGGTTATCTGAAGGGAATTCTAAATTCAAAGCCAGTGTTGTCATGATCAATATTCTCATAGCTGACGATCAAAATTTTGTCCGTAAAACTTTAGAGTCATATCTCGAACCAGAATCAGATCTTCAGATCGTTGGTTTTGCCAAAAATGGTGAAGTAGCAGTCCATAAGGTAGCCCAACTAAAGCCAGATATAGTGTTGATGGATATTGAGATGCCAGTCATGGATGGTTTTACCGCTACTGAAACTATTGCTCAAAAATATGCCGATACTAAAGTTTTAATGCTTAGTATTCACAATCAAAAGCAGGATGTTGCTCGTGCTTTGAAGCTAGGTGCAAAAGGCTATTGGCTCAAAAACACAACCGCTAAAGAATTAGCTAATGCTATTCGCTATGTCCACAAGGGATATTTTCAACTGGCTTTAGAATTAGTGGACAAACATTTTGCTAAGACTGCATCATCTGATTCGTTACCAAAGCAAGACCAGGAGTTGAGCCATAAGCTAAATATGGTAGAT
>NZ_PVWF01000110.1 GCF_003003995.1 Pleurocapsa sp. CCALA 161
CTACCTACTTGTAGCCCTCGGTAACGTACTCCATCACCAATTTTGATGCCGTTAACATCAGAAAAATCGGCAATAATTTGATAGCTTGTTTTGCCAAAGCTAAAACCTCTAATCCAAAGGGCTAATCCGCCAAACAGCAGAATCCCCAAGATAATTAGTAACCCAACTGAACCCTCTCTTAAGGTACGCGATCGCATATAACTCCTCTTAATTACTTACTTATATTCTAATCAGAGTCACTCTTCGTTTTGTGTTATGAAGGTCAAACTGGCGGTTAGTTAACTCGAATCGGCCCATCTACGCTCCCGCTGAAAAACTGTCTGACGAGAGGGTTATCAGTAGTATCAATATCGTCAACTGTACCAATCCACTGTACTTTGCCATCGTAAAGAAAAATAATCCGATCTGCCGTGCGACGAATCGTGCTGTGTTGATGACTTACCATAATATAAGTGCCACAGCCGCGTACTGTACACTGTAAATCTCGCACTAAATCTTCAATTACAGTGGAAGCGATCGGGTCTAAACCTGCGGTTGGTTCGTCGTATAAAACAATTTCTGGTCTACTTTGAGGATTTTCAGGATTAAAGATAATTGAGCGAGCAAAGCTAACTCGCTTACGCATTCCCCCTGATAACTCGGCAGGAAAGCGGTTATTAGTGCCTGATAAACCTACCATCTCTAGCTTTTCATTAACTAATTCTTTAATTCTGCGTCGATTGAGCTTTGAATGTTGATAAAGTAAGAAGCCGACGTTTTCCTCTACGGTTAAAGAATCAAACAAAGCTGCCTGTTGAAACACCATACTAATTCCAATGGGATCGCTTTGGTCTTCAATTAAGCCTGTACGCTTTTCACCATTGATATAGATTGCTCCCTGGTCAATAGGCATTAACCCCGCAATCATGCGTAGAATAGTTGATTTTCCTGTCCCTGAAGGGCCAATAATAACTAATGCTTCTTGTCGCTCAATTTTCAGATTAACTCGGTCGAGAATCACATTCTTGCCGAATGCTTTGCTCACTCCTCGCAGTTCAATTAAAGGAACTTGCGGATCGGTTTGAGTTAATTGTGGATTTTCTCTGGTTACTGCCATAAGCTCAAAGTTTGCTCGACTATTTTTACTCTTCCAGTTCTAAACCAAATACACGAGCTACGGATTTAGATACTTTATAACCAGAATCGATTGATTCGAGGGGATCTTTGCGTAAACGATGGCGCAGACATAAAACAATCACTCGGCGAATATCATCCACCGTAACTTCAGTCCGTCCTTCCAAAGCAGCGATCGCTTTAGCAGCACGATTGGTGACAATATCACCCCGCAAACCGTCTACATCTAATTCTGAGCAAATTTCGGAAATCTTAACTCGCAGGTCATAATCTAGTTTCACTGAAGGTAAAAGCTGCTGTGCTTGGACAATCTTTTCTTGTAGAGCCGATTGTTCTGCGTCATACTTTTGACTGAAAACATCGGGATTAGCGTCAAAATCGGCTCTTTGTTCGACAATTTTGACTCTCAGGTCTGGTTCTCTGACCGTATGAATTTCGGCGTGCATTCCAAAACGGTCTAATAGTTGGGGACGTAATTCTCCTTCCTCTGGGTTGCCTGAACCAACCATAACAAACTGTGCAGGATGGCGAATCGAAATGCCTTCTCTTTCAACGGTGTTCCAACCACCAGCAGCGGAATCTAACAGCACATCCACTAAATGATCGTCGAGAAGATTAACCTCATCGACATAAAGAATGCCTCGGTTAGCTTTAGCGAGCAATCCAGGCTCGAACGCTTTCACTCCATCAGCTAGCGCTTTTTCAATATCAATCGTGCCACAGACTCGATCCTCTGTTGCTCCTAGGGGTAAATCCACCATCTGTACTTTTTTCTTAACTGTAGCGATCGCTTCTCCCTGTTCCAGCTTTTGCTTAACTTCATCACTCATGAGATCGGGATCTTGAGGATCGCTGTTAAACGGATCGCCTGCCACCACATCAATTTCAGGTAATAAATCGGCTAAAGCGCGAATGGTAGTAGATTTGCCTGTACCGCGATCGCCCATAATCATCACCCCACCAATTTTAGGATCGATTACGTTGAGCAAAAGAGCTAGTTTCATCTCTTCTTGTCCCACGATAGCCGTGAAGGGAAAAACCTGGCGACGAGTTCTGATTGGTGCGGGGATTGTTACAGTCATATTAATCTTGGTATAGCAGTCGAAGTAAAGGTTGAGGTTATCAGCAATTATCTCGCGCCCTCAAAGACTTTCTTCGGGACGCCAAGAGATTAAGAAATGTCCTAATCGAGGATTTGATTGCTATATCTCAAATAGGTTAGTTTGCCGTTAATTGCTTATTGATAAACGTATCTTTATTCTGCCATGTTTTCGGGTTGCTGAGTTATCAATGAGCAGTGAACAATGAGCAATGAACAGTGAACAATGAGCAATGAGCAATGAACAGTGAACAGTGAACAGTGAACAGTGAACAGTGAAAGTGAACAGTGAACAGTGAACAGTGAACAGTGAACAGTGAGCAATGAAGCACTGAGCAGTCTTGATCTATAATCTTTAGCTTTACATCAATCTCGGCAGAAGTTAAAACGACTACTTAAGATGGGATAAAAATAAACTTAGTTTCTAATGCAACACTTAAATGCCAAGTAATTCTCTGCTCAATAATCTTAGTCAACAAATAGATCAGATCGTCATTGGCCAAGGAAATTTAGTTAAACAAATTTTAATTGCCTTATTGAGTGGTGGTCATGTCATTATTGAGGGAGTTCCAGGTACGGGAAAAACCTTGTTAGTCAAAGTATTATCCAAGTTGATTACAGCAGATTTCCGTCGTATTCAACTAACTCCTGATATTTTACCTTCTGATATTTTGGGGACAAATATTTTTGATCTTAATAGTCGTGATTTTATGCTCAAAAAAGGCCCAGTTTTCACGGAAATTCTCTTGGCTGACGAAATAAACCGTACTCCGCCTAAAACCCAAGCAGCGTTACTAGAAGCAATGGAAGAACAGCAAATTACCCTAGATGGGGAAACGATGTTGTTACCGCCATTATTTTGGGTAATTGCCACGCAAAACTCGTTGGAATTTGAGGGTACATATCCCTTGCCTGAAGCGCAGTTAGACCGCTTTTTATTTAAACTCGTAGTTGATTATCCTGCCAAGAATGCTGAAAAGCAAATGTTAGTTAATGCTCAACAAGGATTTAAAGCTAAAAAGTTAGATCTAGATAAGTTAACAGCGATCGCCACGGTAGCAGATATTTTAACTCTCAAAGAGCAGGTACAAAAGGTTCAGGTAGAAGATAATATTTTAGACTACTTGCTCGATTTGGTTGAGCGTACTCGTCAACATCCTGACTTGATTTTAGGTGCATCACCTCGATCTGCGGTGGCTTGGTTAAATGCAACTAAAGCCAGTGCTTGTTTGGCAGGAAGAGATTATGTTACTCCAGATGATGTGAAGGAAGTCGCCATTCCTTTATTACGTCATCGACTAATCTTAAAACCAGAAGCACAGTTAGATAATCTCCAAATAGAGGAGGTGATTGCTTCGATTCTTAAGCAAATATCTGTACCAAGATAGTAACTGATGAAAATTTCCAGCATAGATCACTTAGTTTTGACAGTTAGTAATCTTCAGGTAACTTCTCAGTTTTATCATCGAGTTTTGGGCATGGAAGTCGTTACTTTTGGTAATAATCGTTATGCCTTAAAGTTTGGCGAACAAAAAATTAATTTACATCAACTTGGTCAAGAATTTGAACCAAAAGCTGGTTCTGCTGATTTATGTTTAATTACACAAGTCCCTTTGAAACAAGTTATTGAACATTTTAATGATTGTGGTGTGCCGATTATTTTAGGTCCAATTTCTCGCACAGGGGCAAACGGAACAATTGAATCGGTTTATATTCGCGATCCCGAGCAAAATTTGCTGGAAATAGCCAATTATTAAAATCATCAAAGAGAGTAAACACTAGCCCACAATTTCATCTTCCATTTCTCAAAAATATGGATTACATTCACGGTTATTCTGATATCGAACAGGAAAGATTGATTCAACAGGCAGAATATTGGCGAGAAAAGCTGATTCTTAAAGATCTTGACTATCAAGCTGGAGAAAAATTACTAGAGATCGGCTGTGGTGCAGGAGCAGTATTAGGTATTTTAGGGCAGACTTTTACCGATTTTAAGTTGGCGGGCATTGACTTGGAAAATAAACAAATAGATTACGCCAAAAATTATCTTCGTAATTTAGGTTTAAGCAATGTCGATCTACGAGTCGGGGATGCAGCCAAATTACCTTGGCAAGATAATTACTTCGATCATCTATACGCCATCTGGTTTTTAGAACATTTACCACATCCGCTACAGGTTTTACAAGAAGCCAAGAGGGTTCTGAAGCCTGGAGGAACAATTACAGTTACTGAAACTGACTATCGCACTATTTTAGTTACCCCAGAATCTGCTGATTATCGTTATCTGATCGATTCTTTGTGTGAGTTGTTACTGCAAGCGCGGGGAAACCCCTATATGGGACAATCCCTGGGTATGTTGTTGACTCAGGCTGGTTTTGAGGAGGCGAATAATCAACCATTTCCTGTACATCATGCTTATAGTTTAGATCGTCAGCAATTAAGAGACTTTGTAGACTATGTAGACTCTTGGTTAGCACCGACAGTCGAGCAAGCAGCCACTAAGTTAGGTAAAAATTTACCCTGCCTACAAGCAGGATTAGATTGGTTTAGGGGGATTGGCGATCGCCATGATGGAGCAATTTCCGCCACAATTTATCGTGCTTCCGCAATTTGTTAATAGTTATTTTAGTTATTTATTTTTTACTCACTAAACTTTTTAAAACATGATTCCTTCAAGACGCTGTTATGCCCTCTTAGCTGTCGGTGGCTTAAGCGCTGCACTCTTGGATATTTTAATTAATCGTCAGGTTAGTTTGAATTTTCTGCGAGTTTATAATTTTAGTCTGTTAATTGCCACGATCCTTGATGCGTCTCAGGTTAAAAATGGTGCTGTGGAAGTAACCAGACAGGAGATTGGCAAATTATCAGTAGGTAGAGATAATGCGATCGCCTTACAGATTAAATCTGGGGAACAAAAGGCGATCGCGGTTGCAAAGCAAGTCCGCAGGACTCAGCGTACCCAGAGGGTAATCGCCCAAATCCGTGATGCTTACCCGCCAGAATTTAGAGTAGATCGAGATACTCTGGAAGTTAATCTACCTGCTAACAGCGTTACAGAAGAAACCTACATCATTTATCCCGATCATCGCGGAGAATATACTTGGGGCGATCTGCACGTACGTCAACTGGGTAAACTGGGTTTGGGTTGGCGAGATTGGCGAATCTCAGCGCAACAGCAAGTTAGGGTTTATCCTGATTTGATTGGCTTAAAAGAATTAGCGGTTCGTCTGGCGATTGAAAATAGTGGCGCGATGCGTCAGGCGCGCAGAATGGGCAACGGTACTGAATTTGCTGAACTGAGAGAATATCGTACAGGAGAAGATATCCGTTTGATAAATTGGAAGGCGACAGCCAGACGCGATCGCCCTGTGGTCAAAGTATTAGAACCAGAACAGGAACAAACCCTCTTCATTCTCTTGGATCGAGGGCGTTTAATGACGGCAAAAGTAGGTGGTTTAAAACGCTTTGACTATGGTTTAAATGCCACTCTATCTCTAGCTATGGCAGGACTAAGCCGTGGTGATAAAGTTGGCGTAGCGGTGTTTGACCGCGATCTGACTACCTGGATACCCCCAGAAAGAGGTAATCATCATCTATCTAAATTAGTCGAGCGCCTGACACCCATTCAGCCAGTATTATTAGAGCCTGATTATCTTGGTGCTATGACTAAGGTGATTACCCAGCAAACTAGACGAGCATTAGTAGTAGTAATTACAGATTTAGTAGATGTAACTGCTTCTAGTGAATTACTTAGCGCCATGATGCGTTTAACCCCCCGCTATCTTCCTTTTTGTGTCACCCTCAACGATCCTTTAGTAGCTCAAATTGCCCATACTCCTACAGACAGTACCAAAGACACCTATTGTCGCGCTGTTGCTTTAGATCTTTTAGCCCAACGTCAAGTAGCCTTTGCTCAATTAAGACAAAAAGGAGTATTGGTTTTAGATGCGCCTTGCGATCGCATTACGAGTGAGTTAGTTAATCGCTATTTAGAGTTGAAAGCACGTAATTTACTCTAGTTCCTCTTACATAAAGATCAATCTTAAAGGAGAGGCAAAAATCGCTATAAATTGGTGATAATTTTAGAAGTATATTATTTCAGCATTAACACTATGACAATTAAGTTGAAAAAAGGAGATCCTGTCAAATGGAAAGTCGGTAAAGGAGAAGCCAAAGGAAAAATTACGCAGAAACTAACACAATCTACTCAAGTTGATGGCAAAGAAATTCAAGCAAGTAAAAGTAAACCACGTTATTTGGTCAAGAATGAAAGCACAGGAAGCGTAATTTCTCGTCGAGCTAGGTCTTTATCTTTAATTGAAAACGAGCATAATCTTAAACCGCAGCAGCATAAAATATTAGATAATTTTCATGAAGCAGTTAATATGAGTGCTTCGGAGCTTAAAGCGTGGTTAAAAACCGAGGAAAGTAATTCTGTCGGTCAAAAAGATCGCCAAGGCAAAATTAAAGGTCGTAAGTCAGGCAAAAAAATCATTAAAATTCTCAACAAAAAGCAATCAGAATATCAGAAAAAAGATTTTAAACACATGAAGAAGGTAGTTAGTTACATTCACCGTCATTTAGCACAAAAACCTTCAGGCAATATTCAAGCAACTCCTTGGCAATATTCCCTAATGAATTGGGGACATGACCCAATGAACAGTAAAACAAAACAGTAACAACAATGGGGATTAGGATCATAAAAAAACCTGAGTTCGGGATTAGCTCAAATCCTTATTTTGAAGGTATTTAGAAAATACTATTTTCCGTTCTTCTTTCATAGTAGAGTTGCATCCAAACTATCTCAAAAGCTATTAGCTTAGAGCTTACAGCTATCTCCACCAATTAATCTGCTTAACCCGAACTCAGGTTAAAAAAGCTATGTTTGAGCTATGTTCGCTCAACAAAAAACCCAGTCACGATTCGTGACTGGGTGAACCCGTCAATCTGGATAACGTTTGTTCGTTATCCTGGAAAGACTATTCGGCAGATTCAATTAGATTTACTTTCACTACTTTATTTTTCTCCTCTTCTGCTTTAGGTAAAGTCAAATTAAGGATACCGTCTTTGTAGTCGGCGGTAACGTTGGTGTTTTGAATGCGTACTGGTAGAGGAATGACTCTAGAAAACTTGCCATAACGGAATTCAGAGCGAGTTCTACCGTCTTCCTCAGTTTTGGTTTCTGATTTGCGTTCACCAGAAATAGCAACTCGATCGCCCATTACTTGAACGTCTAAATCTTTAGCTTCCATCCCAGGAACTTCTAGTTTGAGATGAACTGCATCATCAGTTTCAGTTAGTTCGGCCGCAGGAACTTTAGAGAAATTACCAAAGTCACCCCAGCCGTCATTTGTTAAAGCATCATCGAACAAACGATTTAATTGGCGTTGTAAAGAATTCATTTCATGCCAAGGGTTGTATCTTACTAAAGCCATGATTGTGTCTCCTGTGACTAATAGTTGATAATTGGTTAATTGATTGACTTAGATTTGTGTATTGTTAGGTTCTTGCTCAATAGCCTTGATGGGGTTTCCCCATAATGAGCGGCGACTTTTGAGAAAGAACTTTCTTACCCAACCTCGACAGTTCCTTTAACGGGAAAGACCCCCTTAACTGACTGTCTCGCAAAACGCGCTTTCTGTTCACGTTTTGTTATTTATATATTAATCAGTTAGTCACAGATCTAGAAGTGTGGCTTACATCCCATATCTAGTAGTGCTTTCTGCCCAAACAAATAATCAATATTTATTCTCGAACAGCTATGTGTGGACGATTTACTTTAAATACAACAGCCAATGAGATTACTCGGCAATTTGAGGTAGAAGTAAACGAAGCTATTTCTCCTCGTTACAACATCGCTCCGTCTCAGCAAATATTAGTGATCCAACAAAAAGAAGTAGCGCGATCGCTCTTGATGATGAAATGGGGTTTAATTCCTAGCTGGGTTAAAAACTTGGATAGTTGGAAAAGCAATTTAATTAATGCTCGTGTGGAGACGGTTGGAGAAAAACCAAGCTTTAGAAGCGCGTTTAAGCATCGTCCCTGTTTAATTCCTACTTCAGGATTTTATGAATGGAGTAAAGATAAACAACCTCACTTTTTTCGTCTCAAAGACCATCAACTGTTTGCCCTAGCAGGATTATGGGAATCGTGGAGTAATGGTGAAGATGAACTAGTTTCCTGCACTATTTTAACAACCAAAGCTAATACCGAAGCAGCTAAAGTTCATCACAGAATGCCAGTGATTATTCAACCAACTGATTATGATTCATGGCTGGGTGAATTAAATCACAGAAAACAATTACTTGATGCATTACCTGAAGTCGATCTGGAACTATATCCAGTGAGCAAGAAGGTTAATAGTCCTAAAAATGATACTCCTGACTGCATCAAGCCAATTAACTCAGATTGATGTTGGGTTTTTTTTGAGACAAACTAGAACCACCGCTTAATAATGTGGCCATGGCTAAAATTTCTCAATGCGATCGCTGTTTGGACTTTAGAGCAAGATCCAATGCAAGATATAGCCGTACAAAATTAGCTATTAGTAGGGGCAAACGACCGTTCGCCCCTACTAATAGCTGACAACTTTCAAACAGAGGAATTGACAAAATAATTCCTGTTGCCCTTAGCATCTAAAGCCTCGCCTAATCGTTTGAGAGCTTGCACATAAGCAGCGGTACGAAGATCAATCTTTAAATCTTGACTAATCAGCCAAACCTGTTCGGCTTCTATTTGCATTTTCTCTTGAAGACGTTGATTAACTTCTGCTAATGTCCAATACCAACCATGGCGGTTTTGTACCCATTCAAAATAACTAACGGTAACCCCCCCCGCGTTGACTAAAATATCGGGAAAAACATAAGTTCCTTGCTGGGTAAGGATTTGATCTGCATCATAGTTAATGGGTCCATTTGCTACTTCAAAGATATACTTGGCTCGAATATCCTGGACATTGGCTAGAGTGATCTGATTTTCTAGCGCAGCAGGAATCAACACATCCACATCCAAAGCCAGTAACTCTTGATTAGAAATCGCCTGGTGTTCAACAATGCTACACAGAGGATTATGGCAGTATACCGCCTTCATCTCTCGACTCTTATTTTTATGCTCGCTGACGCTGGCAATATCTAAACCTTGAGGCGCATAAATCCCTCCTTTAGAGTCACTGACGGCAACTACTTTATATCCTGCTTCCGCCAGCAACCCCGCTAAAGTTGCACCAGCATTCCCAAAACCTTGGATTGCTACAGTAGTCTTAGCAGGGAGCAATTTAAACTTGGGTAACATAGCTTGAATTACCGTAAAAGCTCCCATCGCTGTCGCCGTATCTCTACCTTTACTACCTCCTAGAGTCAGTGGTTTTCCTGTAACTACCCCACGACACAATGTCCGCTTGATCGTGCTGTATTGATCCATCATCCAACCCATAATCACGGCGTTGGTATAAACATCAGGAGCGAGAATATCAACATCTATGCCAATTGCATCGGCGATCGCGTCGATATAGCCCCGACTCAGCCTTTCTAACTCAGCTTTAGATAATTCTTTCGGATTGACGGTAATACCTCCTTTAGCGCCACCAAAGGGTAGATCTAATAAGGCACATTTAAACGTCATCCAGAAAGCTAAAGACTGTACCTCATCTAAATTAACCCCAGGATGATAGCGTACGCCACCTTTACCCGCGCCCCTAGTGTCGTCGTAACGTACCCGATATCCAGAAAATACCTTTAAACTACCATCATCCATCCGTACAGGAATAGAAACACTCAGGCTAGTCTTAGGATGTTGAAGACGAGCGATCGCATCTTCAGAAATATCGACGTGTTTTAAGGCTTGTTCTAATCTTTTACCAGCATCAGCTAGTAAAGAATTTTTAGCGTTATTTTCATTGAGCATTGCTATTTCTGGTTTAAATCGAGGTTTAATCTTAATGTACGATGCGATCGGCATCTATTCTTACCAGAAGTTAAATCGCGATCTCTTAATCACTAATCAGAATGGGAATGGGTCAAGCAATCTATTCTAATATCTTGTGATAAACTCCTATAAGTTCATTTGTTCTTTGATCACGATGGCTAATCTACCTCATCCATTTCAATATCAGGGCAGTAAGCGAAACCTCGCGACACATATTCTTAGTTTTTTGCCTAACCAAGTAGAGAGGTTGGTAGAGCCTTTTGCTGGAACTTCGGCACTTAGCATAGCTGCTGCTGCTGAACAAAGTTCTCAAAATTTTTGGTTAAACGATTTGAATAAGCCCCTAATCGAATTGTTCAAGCTAATTACAGAGAATCCAGGTGATATAGCAGATGCCTATGCAGAAATATGGAGCGAACAACATCTTGATTCGATCAGCCATTATTTTGAAGTCAGAACAAAATTCAATCAAACAAAAGATCCAAAGTTATTTCTATATTTGCTAGCACGATGTGTCAAGGGAGCTGTTCGTTATAATTCTGAGGGCTTATTTAATCAAAGCCCTGATAAAAGGCGAAAAGGAACACAGCCTGCAACCGTAAGAAAAAATATAGAAGGTGTGTCCAGACTTTTGAAAGGCAAATGTCAGTTTACCTGCTTGGATTACAGACAGGTACTAGCCCAAGTCCAGGATCGTGATTTTGTTTATATGGATCCCCCTTATCAAGGTGTGTCTGGGAATAAAGATTCAAGATATTTTTCTGGAATTAGAACAGGTCTATCAAAAAAGATTAAAGCAAAGAGCGATCAATTTAGAAAAACAGATCCCTGAGTTTGTCAAGGAAATTATTGAACGAGAGATAGGGATCGATGGCAATGGCTAAACTGTTAACAATTGTTTATAAAAGCGATTTTTCGGAACGCTCGTATATGGAGCTAGATTATCTTTTGGGTATGTTTTGCGATCACACTTCTGTAGCCTTCGGCTCACACCCAAGCAACTCTCAATAGATTTAGAGCAAATAATGGTAAATGTTTAGCTTAAAATAGCTTGTTTAAGTTGTCCTAAAAAATAGTCAAAATGTCAATAAAGGCAGTAATAGAGTGAAGAAATAATAAACCAAAGGAGCGGTAAAGACATAGCTATCAGTGCGATCTAAAATGCCTCCATGTCCAGGAATTAATTGCCCAGAATCTTTTACTCCAGCATCTCGCTTCATCATCGATTCGGTCAGATCTCCAAGCAAGCTGGTGATGCCAATCAGTGTACCGAGCATCACACCACTAATTTGCCAGGCGGGAAACTGGAAATACCACGCCCCTAATTCAGCGACAATTAAGCTACCCAGGATACCAAATGCTGCCCCTTCAACGGTCTTTTTCGGGCTAATATCAGATAGTCTGGTACGACCAAAACTTTTACCCATGGTATATGCACCAATATCTGCCGCCCAAATACAGGCCATAACCAAAAAAGTTAGAGTCAGGGCAGTGGGAAATTGGCTGGGATTAAGCCAAGAGTCTGGCCAGTAGCCATCCAAAGGTAAATTACTAGCATTATTACTGTTGGGCAGATTAACTCTTAAACGTACCCAAAAAGTTGGTAGATAGCCTGTATAAAATAGCCCCAAAATCGAGCTAGCAATGTCGGCAATGGTGGCAATTTTTGGTTGGAATAACAAATAGAAACAGATAATTGTCCCTCCCAGACAAAATATTGCATCAGTAATATTAGGAGCAACGGTGGCGCTGAGTAACAGCAGCACAGAGACAACTAAAGTCATTTTTCCTGCGGGTTCAACCCCTTTAGCGCGGACTAAGCGAAAGTATTCCCGCTGGGCTAAGATAATTAAAATACCGATACCCAGAGTAAAGTACCATCCTCCGAGAATAATCATTCCCAAGGCTAAGGCGATCGCAACTACTGAACTAACTATACGAGACAAGGGCATAATGCGTTGCTGCTACAAACGCTAAATGAGAATCGGGAATTAAATTTAAGGAAACCTTTATGAAAGGTTAACAAATTACTGGATTAAGTCCTAGCAATTATTTGTTAAGAAAATAAAGATTGTCATCATCTACAATTTTTCTCCACTGAGAATAAACATTGGATTTACTGCTGCAAAAGTCTGATGGATGCCTCTGGTTTCTAAACGGTTAACTGCCGACTGAACTACTTCTATATTTCGAGCCTGAAGTTCAGATAAACCTTCGGAGATAATATATAAGTTCTCTAAGTTACTAACAGTAGCAACAATACGTCCTTCTGGCTGAAGATATTTCCAAGTTTGTTTAAGAATGTCTTTAATTGGTTTACCACCCTCAAGACACACTAAATTTGGTCGGGGTTTGATCGCATCTAAACATTCTGGCGCACTTCCTTGGATTACCTCAACGTTATGAACCCCGAAGCGATCGCAATTACGCTTAATTAATTTTGCTACCTCCTCATCTCGTTCGATCGCCACAATCTTGCCTTCAGGAGAAAGTAGACCAATTTCGACAGGGATTGTACCTGTTCCCGCGCCAATGTCCCAAAATACTGAATCAGGCTTCATCCGTAAGGAGGAGAGGATTAAGACTCTCACCTCTCTTTTGCTGAGGGGAATTCCTGGTAAACGTTCAAACAATTTGTCGGGAATTCCTGGAGTTTTGTAAGGCCAAAGCATAGTTAATGATTAATTGGAGTTATTAAAATTTAGATCTTAAAAGCAGATTGATTATCTTATTTAAGCGTCTGAATGGTTCGCAGACTTGGATCGTTACACCCTGTAATAGTTCCCCCCGCAGCTACGATCTGCTGCAAATAATTAATTACTTCTGAGGTAATTACTTCCCCTGGCATTAACACAGGGATTCCTGGAGGATAGGGACAAATTAGCTCCCCGCAGAGGCGATCGCCTGCTTGCTCAATCTGAATAGTCTCTGTGGACATAAAATATGCCTGTCGAGGCGAAACTTTTGTAGGATGAAGGGTGGAGGACGAGGGCTGATAGCTGATAGCTGCTAGCTGATAGCCGCTAGCTGATAAAGAAAGAATCTGACAAGCTTCAATCAACCGTTGAATATCTTCTGGTATATTGCCCAAAGAGATAATCAAAGTAAGATGCTGCAATAGCGGTAGCTCACAGGTAACGTTTAGCTGCTCATGAAGTATTTCGTCGGCTTCAAAGCCTGTTATTCCTAGTTGGGAGATATTAATTGTGAGCCGAGTCGGGTCACAATAGTGGCAACCTGGCTGTATTTGAGGATTTAAGACTGATAATTTGGGAATTTCGGCTATTTTCTGGCTAGCTAGGTGGGCAAGAGCGATCGCCTCATTCATTAATTCCTTACCTTCTGTTGCCATTTGTTGTCTGGCAGCATCTAGAGAAGCCAAAAGCAAATAACTAGGACTAGTAGATTGAACTAACTGCAAAGCTTTGCTAATTCTCTGGCTACAGACTCGATTTCCTTGAAGATGCAGCATAGACGATTGAGTCAGAGAACTCAAGGTTTTATGAGTAGACTGCACCGTCAGATCTGCCCCAACACTCAGAGCCGAAGGGGGTAAATCAGCATGAAAAGTAAAGTGTGCGCCGTGAGCTTCATCGACTAATAAAGGGATCTGATAACTATGAGTAAGATCGGCGATCGCTTTCAAATCGCTACATATCCCCTGATAAGTCGGGTGCAACATCATTACTGCCTTGGTATCAGGATGCTGCTCTAATGCCTGTTTAACGGCTGCTGGAGTAACGTTATAGGCTAATTCCTCTTGAGGATCGTATTCAGGATTAATAAAGATCGGGATTGCCCCAGATAAAATTAGACCAGCGATCGCCGATTGATGAATATTCCTGGGCAAAATGATCTTTTCTCCCATGCCACAGGTAGCTAAAATTGCTGCAATAATCCCAGAGGTTGAACCATTGATTAAAAACCAGGTTTTAGTTGCGCCAAAAGTTTGGGCTGCTAACTCTTGTGCTGCTGCGATCGCTCCTGCTGAAGCAAATAAATTATCTAACTCTGGTAACTCAGGTAAATCGGCTTGAAAAACTTGCTTACCAATTAAATCCTGAATCTTGTGGCTAATTCCTTTGCCCTGCTTGTGTCCTGGAGCATAAAAAGCAGCATGTTTTCTGTGGGTCGATTGGGTCAATA
The DNA here is from genome assembly GCF_003003995.1 of Pleurocapsa sp. CCALA 161. Classification (GTDB taxonomy): domain Bacteria; phylum Cyanobacteriota; class Cyanobacteriia; order Cyanobacteriales; family Xenococcaceae; genus Waterburya. The sequence continues at coordinate 14,282 of NZ_PVWF01000110.1, forward strand.
TATCTAACAATGGGGTTTTAAAAAAATCTTTAGTCATGCTTAATTTGTGCTGAAGGCTCAAGTTTAAAATGCTTTATAGCAATACATACTCAAGTTAGGACATTTACTACCTACTATCTACTACCTACTATCTACGAACAGTTAACTAAACTTGTCCTAATTTAACTTTGTACGGCTTTATTTCTCAGCCTACTCATTAACCAGAATTAATTTTGCTCCTTTTATAGCGAAAAAGTCAAAGTTTTCTGAGTTAGAAGAGCTAATTTTAACTTTAGTGTATATATACATACTCGACAAAGTAGCTTTAATCCTAACTTCATACAGACTATTTTTTACATGAAGCTCAGGTAAAAAAAAGGAAATTACGGTCGCTTTATCCGCAATTTCTCTGATATTGTTTGAAAGTCATAAATAAACAACTAAGGTTTATATTAAGTGTATTTATTAAATAATTATTATAATTTAGCTGATTCGAAAAAAATTTTAATTGTCGATGATGATCTCACTTTACATCATCTACTTTGCCGTTTTCTTACTTACAACGGCTACATTACAGAGGTAGCACCTGACTGTGGTATAGCCAAGCAAAAGCTTAAAGAATTTCAACCTAATTTAATTATTTCTGATATTAACCTACCAGATGATACGGGACTTAATCTTTGCCAAGAAATACACCAAAATGACGTAATGATTATGATTCTCAGTTCAATGACAGATAA
>NZ_PVWF01000249.1 GCF_003003995.1 Pleurocapsa sp. CCALA 161
CGCTCCCGACTTCTTTTTTTCTTCTAGTTCTCAAACTCTCTTGACAACTGCTTTTCAGACTTAAGTTGTGACCAATGGTACAGGAATTAGCCGACTTGAAACGTAAAGAGTTAGAAGCTTCAATTAATGTTGAAAGGGCGATCGCCTCACTAGACGAAGCTAAACTAAATTACCGTCGTCAGCAGTATGAACACAGTCTTAAAGTATCTGACTATCAAACAGAAATGCAGAAGCAGCAGGAGCAAGTTAACTCACTCCAGACTCAGCTAGATACGATTGATGATGAACTAGATAAGCTGACATCGGTTTATTCTCCTTATCGGGGGAAGGTAAGAAGGGTGAAGATACTCGGACAGAATGAGCGATCGATTACTGCTGAGGTGACACTGGATATTCGAGGAGAAATCAGGAAATAGAAAATTATGAGTATTGACCATTTTATCGTTCACAGCTTCTTTAGCCATGCTCCACAAGCAATCTTAAATTCTGCTGGAGCGGTTGAATATGAAAAAATGGAAGGCATCAGTGGAGATTTACCCAAAAATCGGGAAATAACCAAAGATATACTATACGCTACTTATACACTTGCCGAAGCTATGGCTCAGGATGCCACAGGTGAAAAAAAATTAGAGCAAACGGAATTTAATCGAGAATTAATAGACCTGAGAGATAAAATTAACAGCTATTTAGAACATTAAAGTCAATATCGAGCGATCAATTACTGCTGAGGTGACTTTGGATATTCGGGGTGGGAAGTAGAGCGATCGCCCGAAGGGTACGCAGAAGAGATCGCATCTATTGATGGCGTTTTGTATCTTGATGAGAAATATTGAGAAAAGGACACTGTTCTAGAGGAAAATCCAACAAGTGAAGTTGAAATTCTTCAGACAAAGCTTCAAATACTTTGATTCCCCTAACACTATTACCTCTATGGTCGATTAATGGGGAGTAAACTGCAATACCAGCACGGTCGGGGATTACTGCAATTATGCCTCCTGAAACTCCACTTTTAGCGGGAATTCCTACTTTATAAGCCCATTCTCCCGCATAGTTATACATCCCACAGGTATACATTACGCTCAAAATATCCCTGACGTAACAAGGCTCGATCGCTTTGTCTTGAGTTATGGGATTGATACCTCGATTTGCTAGAGTTGCAGCCATCACTGCCAAATCGTGACAGTTGACTACTATCGAACATTGTTGAAAATAGAGGTCGAGAATTTCCTCGATATTATGGTCGATAATGCCAAAATTAAGCAGCAAATTAGCTAGAGCGCGATTGCGATGTCCTGTAGCTTTTTCTGACATGAATACGGGAGCATCGATATAAACATTATGACCGATGTAGCGACGAAACATATCCAGCATTCGATTTAGCTTGTCAGTGGTCTGAGAGCCTTTAATCAAACTAGCAGTGGCGATCGCTCCAGCATTGACCATTGGATTATCTGGGCGTTTAGAGTTTTCATCTAAGCGAATTACCGAATTAAAAGGATCGCCTGTAGGTTCTACGCCAATTTTTTCTAGTAGGGTTTGACGACCGCAATCTTCTAGTGCCATGCCGTAAACAAAAACCTTAGATATAGATTGAATGGTAAAATTTTTCGAGATGTCTCCGACTTCAAATACTTCTCCTTCTTTAGTAACAATAGAGATAGCAAACCAGTCAGGATTGGCTTTGGTAAGTTCGGGAATGTAGCTAGCCAAAGAACCCGAATTGAATGAGCGATATTTTTCGTAAAGATGTTGAATGAATTCTGGAAGGTCGGGCATAGGGGGATATATGTATGTGTAGGTATTTCTCGTTTTCTGTCACGCTGGCATGACTTAAACTCTGCTGTCTTCAATCCAAATCGATAAACTTACTGGTACACTCCGATGGTTTAACGTGCAGATATCTCGAAGTAACTGCCAGGGAATTATGCCCTAGTGACTTCATCTGACTCCTCCCGTGGAGACCCCCGCTAAAACCGAGGCGGGTGTATTGAGCGCAGCGAATACCGCCTCGGTTT
>NZ_PVWF01000111.1 GCF_003003995.1 Pleurocapsa sp. CCALA 161
GTGGTTTAGCTACCCTCGAAAAAGAATCAGAAACCCCTTTACAAGCTCTTTTAGTGGCGATCGCTGGGCCATTAGTCAGCCTATTATTATTTGGTCTGTTTACCTTTGTCGCCACAACAGCACCTTTAACTACAGCCTTTCAGGCGATTATTTCTCTAGTCGCCTATATCAATTTAGTTTTAGCAGCATTTAATATGATTCCAGGCTTACCCCTCGATGGTGGTAACGTGCTGAAGGCGATCGTCTGGAAGGTTACAGGTAATCCTAATAAGGGCGTAATTATTGCAGGTCGAGTTGGTCAGGTAATTGGCTGGATTGCGATCGCTCTAGGGATACTTTCTGTCATCGGTGTTAGTCAAGTAGGCAGTATCTGGACTCTCTTAATTGGTACTTTCTTATTACAAAATGCTGGTTTTGCGGCACAATCTGCCACTGTACAGGACAAATTAAGTCAATATACAGCAGGAGATGCAGTAATCACTGACAGTCCTATCGTCAGCAGCAATCTTTCAATTCGAGAGTTTGTAAACAACTTCGTGATTGGTAAAGAGCGTTGGAAAAAGTTTGTCGTGGTGGATGAAAATCAACAGTTACTTGGTTCTGTTATTACTGAAGATTTGAAACAGATCCACACCTCTGATTGGAACGATGTTCATCTAACGGAGTTAGTTAAACCTATTCTCGAAGCTGATATTATTGCTGCTGATACTTCTTTGCTGGAAGCAGCGAAGTTGTTTGAAACCACCCAAACTCGTGAGCTAGTAGTAGTTAGTGCTGTAGGCAAGGTTCTTGGATTGCTAGAGAAGGCTTCAATCATTAAATTAATGACTGAGTCGGAAAATATTAAAGACAAAGCTGCCATTGAATCGGCTCAGGAATCAGAAAAAGCGATCGTTAACTAGAACGAGTAGATATTGTAGGGGCGAACGGCCGTTCGCCCCTGCCTAATACTTGATTGGCTATATCACTCCCACTCAATTGTTCCAGGGGGTTTGGAGGTAATGTCGTATACCACTCGATTAACTCCCTTAACTTCATTAACAATACGGTTAGAAATGGTTTCCAACATATCGTAGGGGACTCTTGCCCAATCTGCGGTCATCCCGTCTTCACTAGTAATAAAACGCAGCACAATTGGATGAGCATAGGTGCGCTTGTCTCCCATTACCCCAACACTGCGAATAGGCAACAAGACGGCAAAAGCTTGCCAGTAGTCGTGATATACTCCCTGCTTACTGATTTCGTCCCGTACAATAAAATCAGCATCTCGCAGAATATTTAATCTTTCGGCGGTAACTTCTCCCACAATTCTAATGGCCAAACCAGGGCCAGGGAAAGGATGACGACGCACAATTTCTTCTGGTAGTCCAATTGCCCGCGCCACATTGCGCACCTCATCTTTAAAGAGTTTTCTGAGAGGCTCGACTAGTTTAAAACGCAGATCTTTGGGTAAACCACCAACATTGTGATGACTCTTAATTTTTACCGCTACTCTTTCTCCAGTTTTAGGGTCAACATTGCTGTCTGCCGACTCAATTACGTCAGGATATAAAGTTCCTTGAGCTAGATAGTCAAAAGGACCTAGCTTTTTAGATTCTGCTTCAAAAACCTGAATAAACTCATGTCCGATCCGACGGCGCTTTAGTTCAGGATCTGTAACTCCCTCCACCTGCTTTAAAAAGCGATCGCGTGCCATGACATACTCAACGGGGATATGAAACTGATTTTTAAATATTTCCACCAGTTTTTCTGGTTCACCCTTACGCATGAACCCTTGATCGATAAACATGCATGTTAATTGATCGCCGATGGCTCGATGAAGCAGAAAAGCTAGAGTCGAGGAATCTACACCGCCTGAAAGAGCCAGCAAAACCCGTTTGTCGCCAACTTTTGCCCGAATATCTCGAATTGACTCTTCTACAAAAGCTTCCGTTGTCCAGGTGGGTTCGCATTGACAAATATGGTAAACAAAATTGCGAATTAGGGCAATTCCCCCTTCTGAGTGAACTACTTCTGGATGAAACTGCACTCCAAATAGTTTTCGTTCGGGATTAGATATTGCTGCACAGGGAGTATTCTTGGTGTAGGCTAAGACCGAAAAACCTTCTGGTAAATTGGTACAAGAGTCTCCGTGACTCATCCACATGGTTGCACCATGTTCTACATTGGTCAGTAGATCAGTGGGATCTTGAATAAATAGCTCGGCTTTACCGTATTCTCCTAGCTTAACTTTTTCAACCGTTCCCCCTAGTTGCTTGACCATCAACTGCATTCCGTAGCATACCCCTAGAATGGGAATACCTAGATTCCAAATTTCAGGGTCACATTCGGGCGCATGGTCATCGTATACTGAGTTTGGTCCACCAGAAAGAATAATACCGCGAGGATCTATTTTCCTTAGTTCTTCAGCACTCGTTCTGTAAGATAAAACTTCTGAATATACCTGAGTTTCTCGAATTCTGCGAGCAATTAACTCGGAGTATTGAGAACCAAAATCGATAATGATAATTTTTTGACGATTAACCCGATCAATTAAAGAGTCAGAAACGAAAGCATCGCTGCTGGGAGAGAAGATTGGTTGTGTTTGAATAGTCACTATACTCTAGGAAGTCTGTGTAAGTAAATAGGTAACAAAGTGTAAAGAAACTTGAGATTTTGATACCAAATTTATATTTGGAGAGTTATGATTTTAGCGGGATGTTGTTTATTGAAAGATATCTATGTAAATATTTTCATAGATTAACATAATTTAGGTAGCAACAAAACAGCATTATCGCTTATTTTAATTACTTTCCTACTACGATCAAATAGGATTGAACCTATACAAAGTTTTTGTTCTGTATACTTGCAAATATAGTCTTGGCATTTTAGATCGATCGCCTGAGTTAGTTCTTGATAAACCAAGTCTACCCAGGCAGAATTGTCTGAGTCTTGATCGATTTGCCTCAATAAATTCAAAGCAGCTTCGGTGGTGGAGCAGTGGAAAATTTGTTGAGTCTGAGAAGTAGATAATCCTAACTTGGCGCAATAGGCGGTCATGATTTCTAATCTGCCATCAGCAAGATGATTGTGGGTGTGAAAAATTCCTCCTGCTAGCTTGATTAATTTACCGTGATAACCAAAGAGTAGAATTGACTTAACTCCAGCAGCAGCAGCAGTAACTAACATCGATCCGAGCCAATTAGCGGTTTTAATAATTCTTTGGGGATCTATACCAGATTTTTGCGCTAAATCGATGCCATTTTCACCAATACAAAAGACTAGATCATCAAAAAGTTTTGCCTTGGTTTTAATCTCTGCTTGATATGCTGACAATTGACTAGGTGAAGTTAAGGGCTGAACTATGCCCGTTGTTCCTAATAAAGACAGTCCTTCAACTACGCCAAAAGCTTCGTTAGAAGTTCGTTTAGCCAACTGCACTCCTTCTGGCAAAATGATCGTTACCGTGATGCTTTGATTTTGCTCCAGCAAAGGTTGCAAATTTGCCTTGATTAATTCTTGAGCATAACCATAGATTGCTGCTTGGTTTTGGTTATTTTGTTGCTGACCAATACCTTCTCCCCCTGCGATGGTGATTTGCTCTCCAGAATCAGAATTAAAACTTAGACTTACTTTCCCCCAGATAGGAGTATTGCGCGTTAAATCTAAATGATCGCCAGGATCGCTGCGAGTGATGGCGATCGCACAGTTATAATCAATTTTAGCTACCTGTTCAACGTCAATTATTGCCTGTTCTGTTGGCTTAATTAAATTTACCGTCACTTGTGAGGGTGAAGATTGTTGCTGGAGATGACGCAAAGCAGCGATCGCACTGGCACAAGCAAAAACAGGCAGAGTATATCCAGAAGGCATAAGTTAGGTCAGTTAATATAGCTCAATCTCACATTCTACAGCTTGGTTACGACCCATTTCTTTTGCTTGATACAAACCTTGATCTGCTGCTGCAATCAAGACCTCAAAATTTTCTTGTTGTAGAGACTTAAAATATTGATTTTGTTTGCTTTTTTTACAACTAAAAAAAATTAAGGAAAAAGCTTTTTAAAACGAGATTTTTGCTCACCAAAACTAAAGTTACTCTTCAAAAATATCGAGTTCTAGCTTATGATCGTCGGCATATTGCTTAGGCTGCATCTGCTCAATTCCAGTTCGCAATCCCAGGGCAATTTTACTGTGTTTTTCAATTTGTCCCATTACCTGTTTAGCCCTAGATATCACCGAAGAAGGTAACCCAGCCAGTCTTCCTGCTTCAATACCGTAGGATTTGCTGGCACCACCTGCACACACCTGATGAAGAAAGATAATTTTGTCTGCCATTTCTTTAACTGTTACCTGGTAGTTAGCTACGTTAGTCAAGATAGACGCTAATTCATTTAATTCATGATAGTGAGTAGCAAAAATAGTTCTTCCCTGGATATCGGTGGCTAAATATTCCGCTACTGCCCAAGCTATAGAAAGCCCGTCAAAAGTTGCTGTACCTCGACCAATTTCATCTAGAAGAATCAGCGAATTAGGAGTAGCATGATTGAGGATATTTGCAGTTTCGTTCATCTCTACCATAAAAGTAGATTGTCCTGTGGCAAGATCGTCTACTGCACCCACGCGGGTAAAAATGCGATCGCAAATTGCCAATTTAGCCTCAGTAGCAGGCACAAAACTACCAATTTGGGCAATTAACTGAATCAAACCAATCTGCCGTAAATAACAACTTTTACCACTAGCATTTGGACCAGTCAAAATAATCAAATCAGGGAATGATTCGCCCATTTGCGCCGAATTTGGTACAAAAAAACCTTCTCCTAAAGACTGTTCAACTACGGGATGTCTACCTTCAGTAATATCAATTTCTCGCCCCTTAAGCATTTCTGGACAGCAGTAGTTTTGATAGACAGCAATTTCCGCTAATCCTGCTAAAACATCGATCGCTGCCACAGCTTTGGAGATACTCCGAATTTCCTGGGCTTTTTCGGCAACAGTAGCTCTTAATTCACTAAAAATATCGTATTCGAGGTTGTTTAAATCATCTTTCGCCGTTAATATTCTCGTTTCGCGTTCTTTTAACTCCGAAGTAATATATCTTTCTTCATTTGTTAAAGTCTGCTTACGTTGATAGTTATCAGGAGCTTGACTAGCTTTAGAACGAGGCATACTAATGTAGTAGCCAAAGGTTTTGTTATACCCTACTTTAATATTAGCTACGCCGACTCGTTCTCTTTCTGTTACCTCCAGATTCGTCAGCCACTGCTTATCGTCTTCTAACTGTTGGCGAATCTCATCTAGTCTAGTATCAACACCGTCTTTAATTATCCCTCCTTCCTTGAGTAGCAGAGGGGGAGACTCTACCAAACGCTCGGTGACATAGATCCCCAACTGTTCTAACTCAGGGGGAATCTTATGTAAGGCTTTTAAAAAAGGAGCATTTCCATAGGAAGCGATCGCCGATAAGTCAGTTAATTTGATTAGAGATTCCGCTAAAGCTAGCAAATCTCGTGCATTTGCCGTACCAGAACCCACTCTGCCCGATAATCTTTCAATATCATATATTTTACGCAACATTGAGCGTAAATCCTGGCGCATCGAAGTATTAGCTACTAACTCTTTAATCGTATCTTGTCTGGCGGCAATTCCTTTTAAATCAACTAATGGTTGCAATACCCAGCGTCGTAAGGCTCTACCTCCCATTGCTGTACTAGTGCGATCTAATGCCCAGAGTAGCGAACCGTGAAATGTTCCGTCTCGTATGGTTTGAGTAATTTCTAAATTGCGCCGAGTCTGATGATCGAGAATCAAATAGTCTGCCAGACTATAGGTACGTAGGGGTTGTAATGGCACTTGATAAGCTTTTTGCGTATCTTCCACATATTCTAATAAACCTCCTGCTGCTCGAACTCCTAGAGGAATATCCCCACAACCCATACCTTCTAAAGAACTTACCTCAAAAGTATCCTTAAGTCTTTGACTGGCTTCAACTAAAGTAAAAGGTTGTTGCGATCGCAAAGAATAGCAAAAGCTGTCGGGTAAATAATCCGCTAAATACTCAGATTTTTCGCCAGGACGGAGCAAACCATTAACATCTGGTGCATTAGCAGGAATTAAGACTTCAGAAGGCTGTAAACGCAATAATTCTAAAGTTAAAGAGTTAAGTTCACTGGACTGGGTTGTAAAAAATTCCCCTGTCGAAATATCTGCATAAGCCAATCCCCAATGCTCCCCCGCAACTACAATAGCAGCCAAAAAGTTATTCTGACGCGATCGCAGCATCCCATCATCCGTCAATGTCCCTGGAGTAAGCAGTTTCTGAATTTCTCGACGTACTATCCTCTTTTCCGCAGCAGCTTCTTTAGCATCCTCAACCTGATCGCAGATTGCTACTGCATAACCTTTTTCCACCAGCATCGTGCTGTAGCGCTCTAAAGCATGGTGAGGTACTCCAGTCATCGCCACTCGCCCTAATTCTTTGCCCCCTTCTTTACTAGTTTGCACCAGTTCGAGTTCTCTAGCGATGGTGACAGCATCCTGAAAAAAGCATTCAAAAAAATCTCCAACCCGATATAACAACAATGCATTAGGATATTGTTCTTTTACTTCCACATAATGTTGGTACATTGGCGAAAGCTTAGACTTATCTATGTTGCGACAATCGGTAATAATGTTTCGATCTGTTTTATGATGCTTCTCAGATGACATGAATCTTTATCAATCAGGATTTTTACTACTATGACTTTATCGCACCAGATTGACCTCTTCAAATGTAATCTCGATCTGCTTCAAGATTTATCGCAATTAAAATTGATTTTGATCAAAAAGGAACTAGGTGAATCCTCTCTAATACAGTTGTTAGGCTGTTTTTTTGACTACGACTTCTCAAGTCTAAAGAACACCACTAGATTCCCCTTCACGATTTTTTCTTCTACCCTCCTCATTCCCAGTCTTTCCGCTACTTTTTTGGACTCAAGGTTTGGTTGATCGCAACTTGCTAAAATATACTCATAGCCAAGTTCATCAAAACAATACTTTATTATTCTAGTTGCAGCTTCAGTAGCGTAGCCTTTTTTGAGAGCTTTAGGCAGTATGGCATAGATTAACTGTGGCTGTTTTTCATCAAAGAAATACCACAGCCCAACAAATCCAATCACTTCACTTTCACCATTGATTCTAATAAACCAAAGACCGAATTTTTCTTCTTCAAAGTACTTTCTGCTCTGTTTGAGCATTTCCTCGACTTGTTGCCACGAAAAAATTGTGTCGTCACAGAGATACTTCCTCACATGAGGATCGGTAAAAATCATCTGGAGTGTGTTACACTCGCTCTCCAGAATCGGTTGTAAAGTTAGCCTCTGCGTTTTAAGTATCATAAGCCTTGAAGTCCAATAAAAAAGACGAGCTGTTATCCTCGCCTTCTCTTTAATTTAAACTCTTACTTTTTGTACAAACGTAATATAACGCTTCTGGGTTTTGACTCCTATTAACCTGGTTCTTCGTATTCAGGAGCTTTTTGTTTTTCAGGAATATTTATAGGAGGAGGATTATAAGCTTGTGGTTCGGTATCATCATCCCAAACATCATCATTAGTGACTTCCTCATATTCATATTTTTTTACTGGAGGCGCATCATATACTTTTGCTTCATAGACTTCAGACTCAGCATCTTCCCAATTATTCTCTTCGTAATCATCATCATAAGGAATTGCCTCTGCCTGCTGTCTCATCGGCGGTGGTGCGGTACGGGACTCTTGCCATTCGTCTTCATCCCACCGTTCCTCCATTACAGGCTCTCTTGTATCTACAGTGGTGGAGATCGGAGTACGTAGAGGAGTACCTGTGGGTAGTTGGTTTTCAGCTTTTATAGTCTGAGGATAATAGCCCACATCGTCTTTTTCCCAGGGAGGACGACCAATCCCCAAACGTTCTAATAGTCCAACGGAAATCTGTTCAATACGTTCTTCTGAACCTTCAAAGACAATCAGGCGGTTAGGGCCACTACTGACAACTTCTTCAATAGATAGCTCGTAAGTACTAATAAACTGCTCGGGAATTTGGGGAATACCCAAAGAAGCAATCACAATAGAATTAACCGCACCATTTTCCGCATCAAACTGAAAATCCCTAACTTTACCCAGAGGTTCACCAGCCTCGGTAATAACCTCACAGTTGACTAACTTACTATAAATTTCAACATCAATATCCTCAATGACGTTTTCATCTTCTACCAGAATCACGTCTCCAGTTTGACGAATACTATCAAGATACATATATTTGGGTATTCCAGAGACTGATAAGATGTTGTCTCTTAGTCCCAAAGCCACTATCTCTCTGCGGTCTATGTCTACCAAGACCTCTTTTACCACTCCTAATCTTTTACCAGTGTTACGGGCAATGACTTGAGTGTTAATAAATTCAGAGCGTAAATGTATGTTTTCAGTTGTCATGTTGCTGTTTGGTTAATGTAAGCTACTGCTTGCACCTGCTATTTATTAGTATTTTTAAAATCAGTCTTTGTTTCAAAATGATGCCATAAAAGTTGTCAAGACGATAATTTTATAGTTGGTGAAATTAGCACAACGTGAGTTTGATAAATTCATTCTAGCTAATCCCTAAACATTTGCCCTATTGGAGCATGAATACTAACTTTTGGCAATGAAAAGTTATTCACTACCCCTAGTCTGAATTAGCTACGCCCAAATTGATGAGTTTTCAACTCAAATAACTGAGTTACAGTTTTGCTTCAATCCATTGCTTAACAATTTCCACAACTTTTGTCACTGGTAAATCTTGAGATTCTTTAGTCTCTCGTTTAACTACCTCTACTTTGCCCTCAGAAAGCGATCGCCCTGTGACTACCCGATAGGGTATACCGATTAGTTCACTGTCTTTAAATTTAACTCCCGCCCGTTCTTTGCGATCGTCTAGTAATACTTCTACTCCCGCCTGTTTAAATTCTTCATAAAGCTTTTCCCCCACAGCCATTTTTTCTTCATCAGCAATATTGGGTACGATCACAATGACATGATAAGGGGCGATCGCCACAGGCCAAATTATGCCATCTTTGTCATAGGATTGTTCTACGGCTGCTTGTGCCAAGCGAGATACGCCAATACCATAACAACCCATCAAGAGGGGTTCTGTTTTACCCTGTTCGTTAGTAAAGTTTGCTCCCATTGCAGCCGAATATTTGGTACCAAGCTGAAAAATATGTCCTGCTTCAATACCCCTGGCACTGCTTAATGTTTGACTGGGATCGTGAACAGCGCGATCGCCAGCTTGAGCTTTTTGAATATCTACTTTAAGTTCAGGTAAGGTGAAGTTATCGCCCCAGTTTGCCCCCACAACGTGATAGCCCACTTCATTTGCCCCTGTGACAAAGTTTTTGACATTGACTACGGTTTGATCGGCTAAACGCAAAAATTGCTGCGCTACATTTTTAGATGTGCTGATATAGTCGTCATTCAAACTGGGTGCGATATAGCCTAAAGGCAAGGGTTTAGCTGCCCATTTTTTCTGGGCGGTGACATCAGGTACATTGAGAGCAATAATTGTTTTAGCTTGGTATTGGGGGGCAAGTTTAGTTAATTCGTTAGTTAGCTTAACTTCATTCACATCGCGATCGCCACGGATATTAATCAAGACTAAAACAGTCATGCCGTTATCGTAAATCACCTCGTATAAAACGTTTTTCACAATTATTGTGGGGGAACAGTTCAAGGTTTCGGCTAAGGTGGCAATAGTTTCCGTGTTGGGCGTGGCGAGTTTTTCATAGCTGCTAAAGGGCGACTCCGCCAGATCGGCAGGTAAAGATACTGCTTTTTCGGTATTGGCGGCATAACTACCATCTTCGGTATAAAGAATTTCATCTTCTCCCGCCTCTGCCAAAATCATAAACTCTTGAGATCCAGAACCACCAATTGCCCCCGAATCTGCCTCTACAGGACGAAATTCTAAGCCACAACGAGTCATAATATTGCGATATGCCCGATCCATCGCCTGATAAGTCTCTTTTAAACTTGCCTCATCTGCATGAAAAGAATAGGCATCCTTCATAATAAATTCTCGCCCGCGCATCAAGCCAAAACGAGGGCGAATCTCATCCCGAAACTTGGTTTGAATCTGATATAAATTTAGCGGTAGCTGACGATAAGAACGAATCGTTTCCCGGGCAATAGTCGTAATAACCTCTTCGTGGGTGGGGCCTAAACCCAATTCGCGATCGCTGCGATCGCTTAAGGAAAACATAATTCCTTCTGCCTTAGTGTAAGTATCCCACCGCCCTGATTCTTGCCAAAGCTGAGATGGTTGTAGCTGAGGCAACAAACACTCCTGCGCTCCTGTGGCATCCATTTCTTCTCGAACAATTTGAGCTACTTTCTGCAACACTCGCCACATCAAGGGCATATAGGCATAGATACCGCTACCGATACGGCGAATATAGCCAGCACGGAGTAATAACTGGTGACTGGGTATTTCTGCCTCTGCTGGAGTTTCTCGCAGGGTTACAAACAGCATTTTGTTTAGTCGCATGGTTATTTCCTTCGGTAAGATGGCGGAATTTTTATTTTATCAGTCGGTTGGAAGTGATTTTGGTTTAAAAAGTTTCATTCAAAGAAAGTTTTATTCAAAGTAGGATGAGAGTAACTAAGCAAAAAAATAAAGATAAGAAATTCAAAGAGCCTAATCTTTAAATCTCCTATCTAACTTACTTTTGATGGTACTAACTCAATCTTTAATAACTTTTAATTCTAGTTATAAACTTTACCGCCACCCCAAAGGATGCCGCGAATTTCAGGTTGAATTAAAATATGTCCCGCTACTGCCTCTAAATCTTCATCAGTCAGATTGCGCATCTTGGGATAAAGATCGGAGCGAGTAGTGTTGGGGTGGAATTCATAGATATCTTTCTCCCCATCATAGGTAGTGGGATTTTTGAGATAGTCTACAATACCTTCAACGTTGTCTCTGGCGGGATAAGCTCCAGATAGAGCAGTTAAACCTAAGTTGACGTTAGGATTAGTTTTGGTCGCACCACCTTTATGACAATAACTACAGTTCTCAACAAACACTTTTTGTCCTTGTTTAACCTGCTTCAAACTTAAAGTCATTTTGTCCCCTTTGTCATTTAGGGGAACAGTACGAATACTCTCATCAAGTTCCACTGCATTTACACTACCAACGTTAAATTGAATTACCAATAATAAGGCAGCTACCGCAGCAAGTAAAAATTTTTTCAACATTGTTCTCCTCAAAATTTGAATTTGATCGATGCTTAGGATCAACCTCTCCAACAAAGGATCGAATAGTCTCCAATTGATTACCATGGTCAGGTTTCCTGCCGATTGCACCCATTGCATTCGGGTAGAAAACGATCAGGCTTACCTGAGCCTTGGTCAAAACATCAGCATCCATAATCTCCAGCTATTTATTTTGACAGAATACTCAAAGGTTATAAAAAACAGTAAACAATCTTATCGCTCAGGATCAGTGGGGAACATGAATCATGATTCCTTTAACTAGCTTCTGAATTAGTTTTAGTAGCCAGAATTTCCATGATTATTGCTTTAGCATCTTCGAGTGCTAAACAAGTGCGTTCGTTTTTATAGTTGATTTGAAAGCGATCGCAAAGTTCAAATACGGCTTGTTCTTTCAAGCCATATTCTGCTGCAATATCAGCAATTGATAGTTCTGCAAAGCCCATAAGTACGGTCTATCTAAATCTTTTTAATGGAAGACTAAATGATTAATAAATGGTCAGACAGACCCCGCCGTAAAACAACGGGGCTTCCTCTGACTTCGTCATTGTTCAGTAATTATGTATTATACTAGGATTTCGTTTAAGCCGAGATGAGCAATAATACTCAGCTAGACCGTTTGCGCCCCAATAATAATAGATATCATCTCATTTAATAGACCCAACTGCGGGAAAAGTTTTTCGAGGCAAAGTAATACTTTACCTTTGCCGTTATTTACGAGGAAGTAAAAGGGAACGCAAATTTACGACCTTGCCAATAACAGCGATCGCAGGTGCTTGAAATCCTGTTCTAGCTATCTGCTCAACAATCGTGCCTAAAGTGCCAATCAACTGTGTTTGATCGGGTCTAGTACCCCAGCGAATCAGCGCAATCGGGGTTTCGGCGGTCATACCTCCTGTAATTAGACTGGGAATAATGCGGGGTAGATTATGAACTCCCATATAGATCACAATGGTTTCTGAACCTTGAGCGATCGCCTGCCAGTTGACTTCGGGACGATATTTTTCGGTGGCTTCATGTCCCGTGACAAAAGTAACAGAAGAATTATAGTGACGATGAGTAATGGGAATGCCCGCATAAGCAGGGGCTGCGATTCCTGAAGTGATCCCTGGCACAACTTCCACTTCTACTCCTGCCTGAATTAGATCGGCCATTTCTTCCCCGCCTCTGCCAAACACAAAAGGGTCACCTCCTTTAAGACGCACCACTACAGCATTGGTTTGAGCCTTAACTCTCAATAATTCAGTAGTTTCTGCCTGGGGCAGAGAATGACGGTCTTTACGCTTACCTGCATTGATTTTCTCAACTGTGTCTGGAATAATTGCCATAATTTCTGGACTAACCAAGGCATCATAAATTACGACATCAGCATGTTCTAGTAGAGTTTTTCCCTTCACCGTCAACAAGCCAGGATCTCCTGGTCCGGCACCAACTAAATAAACCTTACCGAGGTACTTTGATTGATTCATATAATACTAAATTGATTGATGGTTTAAGCTGACTGGGCAATTAATTCGGCAATAGCGGGGGTTGCCCCAAGGGGTTGCCCGAGCAGTAACTCGACGTGAGGATATTCCTGCTGTAGTTCGTCAATTTTTGTAGCGATCGCTTCAGTAATTTTGCCAGGAAATAAAAAGTAGGGCAAGATGGCAATTTTTTGACTACCTAAAAGTATTTGAGCTTTAATTTCTTGAGTAAACTTAGGAAAAGTAGACCAGTAAGCTACTTCAGCATGTAACTGCTTTGACAAGTTCTGATAGTATTCTTCTGCTGCCAGCAATTTGCTGCCATGGGCAATCAAGATGCGTGTTTTGCTCGACAATTCCTCGAATTGATTTGTCAGCAGAGCAACTATTCCCGAATATTTACCCAAATATGGAGATAATTCAATAGATATCTGATTGTCAAGCTGTTTAATAGCCAAGGCAATTTCAGCAGGAATATCTGACTGAACATGAGATCCTGGGGCGAGAAATAGAGGTAGTATCTTGATTCGTTTGAATCCTTGTAGATTTGCTTTTTGTGCAAAGTCGATTAGACTCTGGCTCAAAGACTTATCAGCCAACTCTAAAGCAGCTATTTCAATCAAAGGAGTTCGAGGCAAGTCTGAAATTGTTGGTTCAATCAATAATTTAGGCTCAAAATTAAACGAATTCTTTCCCAAGCAATTATCCTGAGTTAGTATGTGGTTGGATTGATATTTGGCGATTAACAGGTTTCTAAGTTTCAAAGCAGCAGTCTGGGTTCGACAGTCTCTACTACCGTGAAAAACTAACAAGTAAGCGCAAGATGAAGTCAAATAAATTACCGAAGTATAAGAGGTATAGTGTAAATTTTAAAAAAAAGCCTAGAAAAGCCTATATTTTAAAAATTATAGCTCTGAAAACAATTGATTCTGTAGTAAATGATATATTTTAAGTGCAAATATTAGTATAAATACTGATATAACTATCGTAATAATTCATAAGTTATTTGGTCACTATATAAAATCTAAATTCCTAACTGAAATAAAATATGTTGAGTAATAACTCTAACGATCAATACGTAACCAATTCTTCTGCATCGGGAACTCCTTCTAGAGATTCTTTGGATGTTAGTATGAGCGAATATTTAGTTAAAGTAAAAAGACGGTGGAAACCCGCTTTGGCTGTTTTTCTTTTGACTTTGGGAGTAACTGGATGTCTGAGCTTATTACAACAGAAAACATATGAGGCAGAAGGAAAGTTACTGTTTAAACAGAAAAGTGCCGCAGCCATAGGTGAAATTGGCAAGGAAGCAGGTACTTTAAATACCATTTTAAACGATCAGACTCCTTTGAGTACCCAAATCCAAGTCTTAGAATCTGAACCTGTAATTCAACAGGTAATTGATCGGCAAAAACTAACCGATCAAAATGGTGATCCTTTAAAACCAGAAGACTTTAGGAAAAAACTGGTGGCTGAAGTTGTGGGCGGAACCGATGTAGTGGGCGTAAAATATAAGCATCCCGATCCTAAAATAGCATCTAACGTCGTCAATACTTTGATGGATGTCTATATTCAGACCCAAATTGCCAGCAATCAGAGTCAACCTGGAGCTGCTAAAGAGTTTATTGATGGTCAGCTACCACAGATAGAAGCCAAGGTTAAGACGGCTGAAGAACAAATTTCCGCTTTTAGAGCGCAAAACAATATTGTTGACTTGGGGGAAGAGAAAAGAGGTTTAGTTAACAATCTAGGTTCGATTAATCAACAGATTACGGTTACAGGTTCTCAACTCCAGGGAATGCAGGCTCAATCTGCCGCTCTTCAAGGACAGCTAGGCTTAAATTTAGAACAAGCAGTCAAAGCTAATCAGTTGGGTTCTTATCCTGAAGTCCAAAGTATTTTGGATCAACTAGCACAAACCGAATCAGAGCTGTCAAAAGAACGTCAAAGGTTTAGCGACCAACATCCTGCTGTAATTAGTCTAAATGAAAAGAAAAGTAGTTTGACCCAGCAACTGAGAAATTTGATTGCCGTTAATGTGGGTGAGGGAGTTGATGTTTCTCAAGGTTTGTTGCGCAATGAAAATGGAACCAAAGAAAATCAGCTCGAAAAATTTATTAGCTTCAAAATTGAAGAGTTGAGTCTGCAAAAACAGGTTGG
>NZ_PVWF01000013.1 GCF_003003995.1 Pleurocapsa sp. CCALA 161
CCCTGGTCAATGGGAAATACGCAAGATTCCTAACGAGCTACAGTCTGTTCTAATTATGTTGAAACTCCTCCTCAGACCACTGGCGTTTTTAAATTCTAAAAAGGTTAAGCAGATGAAACTAGACTACTAAGCCCAGATGGCATTATTAAAACTTAGAGATTAACTACAGGTTGTTCTAACTTACGCGGGAGGTCAATTGCGATCTTTATAAGATAAATTGGTATATTTAATCCTGCTGTCTATACCAAAAACATGATCGAAAGAATCTCTAAGTTACCAAAATGGCTTACTATCGGGCTAGTTGTTCCATTGCTGGTATTAAATGGCTGGCTAATCATATTAGCATTTGAATATTTTGAATCTTTGATTACCATATTCATCACTGCCACTTTGCTGTCATTTATCTTAGATTATCCCGTTCGCTTTATTGAACAGAGGAATATCCCCAGAGCGATCGCTATTTTGATGGTTCTTTTAATTGGAATCTTGCTGCTGGCGATTATTGGCGTTACGGTAATTCCGATCCTACTCAATCAGCTTAATGGTCTTCTAGAACGTTTACCAAGCTATGTTGCCTCTGGGAGTGAACAAGCAAAAGTCTTTGAAGCTTGGGCAGATGAACGAAATTTACCTGTCAGTATTAGCAGTTTAGTTGCTGATTCCCTGAGTCGAGTTACCTATCAACTACAACAGTTAAGTGGTCAGATTTTAGGTAGCTTTTTTTCAGTAGTAGGCAGCATTTTAGATTTGCTGTTAACTATTGTGCTAACTTTTTATATGCTCCTTCATGGGAATGAACTATGGGAAGATGTGTTCCAGTTTTTCCCTAACAACTCCAGACAAAACATTCGTGATGCTCTCAAACGAACTTTTAACAACTACTTTGTCGGTCAACTGACAGTAGCGTCTGTGATGGGTGTTTCGATTACCATTGCCTTCTTAATTATTCAAATACCCTTTGCCCTATTGTTTGGATTAGTAGTTGGTTTAATGGCGTTATTTCCCTTTGGTGCAGCTTTGAGCATTAGCTTAGTGAGCTTTTTAATGGCGCTTAAAAGCATTTGGTTAGGTCTAAAAGTTTTAGCAGTTTCCTTCGTAATTGAGCAAATAGTAGAAAGCGTTATTGCCCCTCGTCTGTTGGGTGAATTTACTGGTTTAAATCCTGTTTTAGTCTTGGTATCGCTTCTGGTTGGCGCACAGTTAGGAGGGTTTCTAGGCTTAATTTTGGCTGTACCGATCGCTAGTTTTATTAAGGTACTATTTATGTTGTTTGAATTAACACCTGAATACGATGAAATACCAGTTGAAGAGGTGAAATTAATTAACCCTAAAATAGTATGAGCAATGATTGCAATTTATCCTGGTAGCTTCGATCCAATTACTTTAGGACATATTGATATTGTAGAAAGAGGAGCCATGCTTTTTGAAAAAGTTATTGTCGCCGTTCTTTCTAATCCTAGTAAACAGCCTTTATTTACAGTAGAAAAAAGAATTGAACAAATTACGCAATGTACTAAGCATATTCATAATGTAGAAGTAGATAGTTTTGTCGGTTTGACTGTCGATTATGCCAAATTACATGATGCTGGAGTATTGCTCAGAGGCTTGAGAGTTCTATCTGATTTTGAAAAAGAATTACAGATGGCTCACACTAACAAAACTCTTAATCAAGAAATCGAAACCGTCTTCTTAGCTACTACTAAAGAATATAGTTTTTTAAGTAGCAGTATTGTCAAAGAAATCGCTCAATTTGGAGGTGCAATTGACCATTTAGTTTCTCAAAACATTGTTGAAGATATGCAGCAAAAATACCTTGATAATTCAGATTGAGGGCATTAATGCTTAATTTAAGCTACTAAAATAAATGATATTTAAAAAGTGGTAAATAGGTTGGCAATTAAGTCTAATTTGAGTTAAAAATAAAGGCAAATAATCAAATATATTTGTTCATATTAATGTTGCCAACTAATTATATTCAGTCCTCTATTCCTGTCGATATACCAGAAACCAGTGATAATCAGCCGCTGGGTTTTAATATAGAAATTGAGTTGGATGCGTTAGAAGAACTAATTGTAAATAGTACCCATGTTCCCCTGACTGAATTTATCGTGATAGATCGGGTTGTTGTTCTCCATCAATTGAATCAAATTAAAGAACATTTGCCTGTAGATTTAGCTACTGCCATTGCCATTGCTAGCCGAAAACAGCAAATCATTTCCGAGGCAGAAAATTACGCTGCTGCATTAGTAAAGTCGGCACAAGAAAAAGTCAGCCAAATTTTGCATGATTCAAGCATATTGCGCCAAGCAGAGTTAGATGGGGCAAAGATAAGGCTGAAAACAGAACAAGAATGTGAGCATCTCAAGCAGACAACCCTCAATGAGGTGAGAGAGTTGCACCAAAATGCGATCGCCGAATCTCAAGCTATCCAACAAGGTGCTGATGACTACGCAGATTATGTTCTGGAGGATATTGAACAAAAGATACAGCAAATATTGCTGATTATTCAAAATGGTCGTCAACAGTTAGATGGTGTAAATTAACCGCAAAATATTATCTTAGATAATAATAGCGAGCATGCAGCCACGAGCTTACTTGTGGTTCGAAATTAAAAGAACAATATTATTCTTTACTCACTCTCTGACTTAGTGCGATCGCGAAGCATGGAGGTCGTCCAATCGCAAATCAGCCAAAATAATCTGGTTCATTACCAGGTTTCCATTTAATATTGCAGCCGATACTGGGCTTTTGCTCAAAGTCAATTGCTCGATCTTGCAACACAGCATCGATCGCCTGACGCAGATCCTGCCCTGTTACGGGAATACCATTACTAGGACGACTATCATCTAATTGACCACGATAGACAAGCTTATTTGCAGAATCAAACAAAAAGAAATCTGGCGTGCAGGCTGCGGTATAGGATTTACTTACTTCTTGGCTTTCGTCATAGCAGACAGGAAAATTAAAGCTCAACTCCTGCGCCATCTGCTTAAGCTTTTGGGGAGAATCGTCTGGATAGTTTGCCACATCATTAGCGCTGATTGCTACTATACCCAAAGAGCGATCGCGATAATCATGACCGATTTTGGCTAATTCCGCTTGAACGTGTTTAACAAAAGGACAGTGCTGGCAAAGAAACATCAATAGTAATGCTTTACTACCAGAAAACGTAGCTAAAGAAATAGTTTCCCCAGATACCACATCAGGTAGTTGAAACTCAGGGGCAGCAGTGCCTAAAGCCAGCATAGTCGAAGCAGTTTTTACCATCAGAGTAACCTTCCTTGTCAAACCTCATCAAAATTATCTTAAAACAAAAGCAAGAGTAAATGATTGTTAGTCAAGCGATCGCAATCTGATTATTTTAAATATCTTTACCTGAGAGAAAAGATTTAAAACGATAAAATAAATATAGTAGGCAAGTATTACTCTGTGGTAAATAATGACTCCTGACCCTAAGATTGTTAAGTCGATTGAAAAGCTCGATTACCGCGTTACTGTAGGTGACGTGGCGGCGCAAGCAGGGTTAGAGCTAAATTTTGCCCAGCAAGGGTTATTAGCCCTAGCTAGCGAAGCTGGAGGGCATTTACAGGTAGCAGAATCAGGAGACGTAGTTTATTTATTTCCCCAAAACTTTCGCTCTATTCTACGTAATAAATACTGGCAGTTACGCTGGCAACAAACCTGGCAGAAGATTTGGCGAGTTTTGTTTTATATCATTCGGATTTCTTTTGGAATTATTTTAATTGCCTCTATTTTGCTAATGCTAGTAGCAATCATTGCCATTGTGATTGCCATGAACTCCACGAACGATGAAAGAGAGGGGGATAATCAAGGCTTTGGTGGGGGTTACGGAGGCGGATTTTTTCTACCTCGCTTTTGGATTGGCGATATCTTTTGGTGGTTCGATCCTGGTTATAATCGCCGTCGTCTTCAGCGCCGAAGACAAACTAGCAATTATCAAATGAACTTTTTGGAATCCGTCTTTTCCTTCTTATTTGGGGATGGTAATCCTAATGCCGATTTAGAAGAAGATCGCTGGCAGAGGATTGGTTCCGTAATTCGTAGCAGTAAAGGTGCTGTAATTGCCGAACAAATTGCGCCTTATGTTGATGAAATAGATCGAGACGAAGACTACATGATTCCTGTGCTGAGTCGCTTTAACGGTTATCCTCAAGTTTCACCCCAAGGAGAGATTATTTACTACTTTCCTGAACTCCAGGTAATGGCTAGTCGGCGACAAGAATCTCCCTCTACAACCAGCTATTTACAAGAAAAGCTCTGGCGTTTTAGTCAAGCTAATGGGAGTCAAATTACTCTAGCGGCTGGTTTAGGCGCATTGAATATTATTCTGGCATTTGTTCTAGAAACTTTATTACAAGATGGCGCGATCGCAGCACAATTAGGGGGAATAGTAGCTTTGGCCAACTCAATTTCCTGGTTTTTACTCGGCTACGGTATTCTCTATTTAGTAATCCCTTTAGTACGCTATTTTTGGATTCAAGGACGCAATCCTCAGATAATTAAGCGTAATCAAGCTCGTGAGCAAAGAGCGATCGCCCTCAATCAACCCGATCAGTCTCTACATCAGAAATTAACCTACGCCAGTCAGTTTGCGCAGCAAAAAGTAATCGGCGATCGTGATATTACCTACACTACACAAGACGATCTCTTAGATCAAAACATTAAAAATGCCGATCAGATCGACCAAGATTGGCAACGAAGAATCAATGACCAATGAGTAGATGGCTAAAAAGACTCAATTAATACTTACAATACTGACAAATACACTTACAAAAGAATGAGTAAAATTAAAGAAATATCAGGAAAAGCGATCGCTGTTGAAGGAAATGACATTGATACAGATCGGATTATTCCTGCTCGTTTCCTTCGTTGCGTTACTTTTGAAGGCTTAGGAGAACACGCATTTGAGGACGATCGTATCCAAAGTAATGGTAATCATCCTTTTGATCGACCTCAACATCAAGGAGCAAGCATTCTCCTAGTCAACAATAACTTTGGCTGTGGTTCATCTCGTGAACATGCACCTCAAGCTCTATCTAAATGGGGTATTAAGGCAATTGTAGGGCAAAGCTTTGCCGAGATTTTTTTGGGTAACTGTGTGGCGATTGGTGTTCCCTGTCTAATCGCTGCTCCTGAAGATATACAGCAGCTACAGACATCAATCAAAAAACACCCTGAAGCTAATGTGATAGTTGATTTAGAAAATATGTCTGTTAAAAGCGACGGTTTGTCTATTCTTGTAAGAATGAATGAAGGTTCAAAACAGATGTTCTTACAAGGCACTTGGGACAACTGCGGACAGTTGGTTAGTAATGCCGAGAAAATAAAAACAACAGCGACCAAGTTACCTTACCTAAATTGGCAGAATGCTTAGAATTTTGCTTTTAATCAGCGATCTGTATTTTTGTCATCACAAGGTACAGGGTCGTAACCACCTGGATGAAAAGGATGGCAACGTAGAATACGCTGAATTGCCAGCCAACTACCCTTAATTGTGCCATGGGTGGCGATCGCTTCGAGCGCATATTGAGAGCAAGTAGGCTGAAATCGGCAAGAAGGAGGAAATAAAGGAGAAATGAACTGACGATAAGCAGCAATTACACCTAGCAAGATAGTTTTCACTTTTTATTTCTGATATTCAATTAAATTTCCCACACCTCAATTTTAATTAATCTTAAATTATAGAGATAGGATTTTTTCGGCTTTCTAGCACTTCCTGGTATTGATGAAGTATTTCACGGCGTTTTTCCAAATTGCGCCTTTGACCGATTAAAGTTTTATCTAGCATGTTTTTCCTTTCCCGTTCTTGATTCAACTGGTTTTCAAGCTGCAATAGTTCATTTTCACTGGCAATACTAGCCTGGCGCTGAAGCTTCCCAACTTTTTGTCGTTGTATGGATAATTCATCCTCTTGCTCTTTAACTAATCTGGTTAAATCAGATAGATCTTGCTGTAGATGGAAGACCATTTCTTCTAACTTATTTAAAGGAGCTTGCTTTAATTCAGTATCATCTAGATCAATAGCTAAAGGAACTTTCTTAGATTCTTTAGCCAAAATAGAAATTGTCTCCCATAGTTCCCCTTGATCGGAATTCCCTAGCAATTTGCTTAACGGCTGAAAACTTCTTGGCTCTTGCATAGGTGCTAGAGACGAGGAACGTTCAAATTGAGAAGCAACCCCATTGAACACAATCCCTAGCATATTAAGACCAGACTGATTGAGGATTTCTTTGGTAGATGTAGCTTGAGCGCGATCTACAGAACCTGGCTTAACCACTAGCAAAACACCGTCAACTATACGACCCATAATTGGTGCATCAGCAGTCAAGTCTAAAGCAGGTGTATCAATAATTACGTAATCGTATGATTCAGACCAGTAATCGATTAGCATTCTCATTCTTGAAGAATCAAGCAGAGTAGCTGAAGAAAAGATCATTGTTCCCGAAGTAATTAAGTCAAGATTTGGCAGTACTTCCTCAATAACCATTCTTGGATCTAACTGCTCGGCAACAACATTACTCAAACCACAATCATTGTGTGCATCCCAAATGAGGTGCTGCATTGGATGATGTAGATCAGCATCTACCAGCAAAACTTTATTACCTACCTGAGCCATAGATGCAGCCAGATTAGCAGCCACTGTTGACTTGCCTTCTCCCGCTGTAGAGCTAGTAATTACAATACTGTTGATCGCAGATCCTGAGTTTAAAAACTTAATGTTGGACTGTAACATTCGATAGGATTCACCTAAAGGTAGTGAAGGATAATCACGAACCACTATTTTAGGAATTGAAGAGTTTTGTTTAGATCCTGGCAAACTTAGTACTTTGGTTTTGTCTGTCCCAGGAATAGTACCCAACCAAGCGTAACCGTACAGTTGTTTAGCTTCGTCAATGGTTTTAATCGATTTATCGCTAATTTCTAGAAGATAAATGATTCCTGCTGCTGCTAAAAAAGCTAATGAACCAGAAGCTAGATAGCCGACTGCACGAGAAGAAACTGGTTGAATAGGTACAATAGCATTAGAGATTACCCTAACATTACCAGGATCTTGGCTTTCAGCAATTCTAACTGTTTGAAGCTGCTGCCATAAAACTTTGTAGGTGGACTCAGAAGAATCTAGCTCTCGATTTAATTGTCGTAGTTTTTGTTCCAGCTCAGGTACTCGTTTAATTCTATTGCGACGATCTTGTTCAATCTGTGTCAAACTAGCAATCTGTTTTTTTAGACCAAAGTTACTGGCTTCGAGATTAATCAATTCAGTAGTAAGCTGCTGCTGAATTTCTCCCGTTTTAATCTTGTCTATAATACCTTTAGCAGCTTCGCCACCAATGGATACAGTCTGTGTTCCCAATAATTTTTTAAAGGAACTTATCTGCTCTTTGAGCTCAATTACATTAGGACTATTGGGGGTAAAACGAGCTTGAGCAATTGCTAATTCTGATTCTGCGCTTTGTAGCTTTGCTATTGTTTCTCTTACTGCCGGTGATTGACTAACAGTAGTTAATACCACCGCTTGCTCGGCTGTCAAACCCAATTTATTTCTAATATAGTCAGCTCGAGAATCAGCACTGGCCATTTCTCCCTCAGCTTTCGATATTTCTGCCTGAAGTTCGCGCAGTCCCTCAATCAATGCCCTCGTATCTTCATCTGGAGCAACAAATTCGTTAGATTCCTTGAGTTGACGTATTTCTGTTTCCGTCTTTTTTAAAGAATCTTGTACTTTGGGCAACTGTCCCTCAAGAAAGTCTTTGGCAGAGACTGCTTCGGCTTTGTTAACGACTAAATTGTTTTCCAGATAATTTTTAATTAGAGTATTAACTACTTTAGCTGCCTCTTCTGGATTTTCACTCGTATAGCTAACCTCCAAAATATCGGTTGAGAGGATCGAATTGACGCTTAAGTTCTTTAAAAAATTATCAACGCTTAATTTCTCGCCATCACTATTTTTTAACTGCAATCCTGGGTCGTCGATAGTTTTTTTGATTAGTGGAACGGAACGTAACACCTCTGCTTCCGTATTCAGCGGATTTCCCTGAGCAACAATTGGCGTTAATTCACCGATCGCCTTACTAACTTCAGTTAAAGATGAGGTAACGGTATTTCCCTTAAACTTTAATTTTGCATCTGCTTTGTAAACACTTTGTTTAAGAGTTGTGGCAACAATTCCCAAAGTAAGTACTGTCAGGAAAACTATCGAACCAGGCAGCCAACGTCTCTTAATAATTTGCCAATATTGATCAGTTCCTAAAGAGGCTGGTGAAGAGTTCATAATCAATTGTTATATTTATTGACGTTATTAAAAATTATTGAAAATTAATTTAAGAATTTTAAGAGAAAATACATACATAAATCTACTTAAGCTATAATAGCCCAAATTTTAAACTTAAATCATAAAGTTTAGTTGACTATACAGCTCAAATAGAGTTATTTGTTATATAGCTCTCTAATTTTAGTTGTTACTCGCTCTAGCTCTTCATTGGTAAGATTAGAACCAGAGGGTAAACATAAACCTTTTTGAAACAAATCCTCGGCTACTCCATTATTGACACATTCACAACTAGCAAATACTGGCTGTAAATGCATTGGTTTCCAAACGGGTCTAGTTTCAATTTGTTGCTCCAAGAGCTTAAGACGAACTTGTTCGCGATCTATACCCCCAATATTAGGATCAAAAGTCAAGCAACTCAACCAGCGAGTACATGTGCCAAAATCTGCCTCTGGCATAAACTCGATTCCTGGTAAATCACCCAACATCTTTTGATAGAAAGCAAAATTACGACGACGAGCAGTGACTCTCTCTTTTAATACCATTAGCTGTCCTCGACCAATTCCTGCCAAGATATTGCTCAGTCGATAGTTAAAGCCAATCTGAGTATGTTCGTAATGAGGTTGAGGATCTCTAGCTTGGGTAGCTAAAAACTTGGCCTGGCTAATTAATTTGTCATCACCAGAAACTAACATCCCACCACCAGAGGTAGTAATAATTTTATTCCCGTTGAAAGAAAAGATGCCTGCACGACCCCAAGTACCAGGAGAAGTATTTTTATAAGTTGCCCCTAAAGCTTCAGCAGCATCTTCAATTAAAGGAATACCGTAGCGATCGCATATCTGCATAATCGGCTCGATATCAGCGCTTTGACCATAAAGATGAACCAGCACGACAGCTTTAGGTAGTTTGCCGATTCGATCTTTTTGAGCCAAACTGTCTGCTAGTAAGCTTGGATCCATATTCCAAGAAGTGCGATCGCTATCAATAAAGACAGGCGTTGCCCCTAAATAAGTAATTGGACTAACACTGGCAATAAAAGTGAAGGTAGAACAAAAAACCTCATCTCCTGGCTTCACTCCTACAAGCTTCAAAGCTAAATGTAAAGCAGCCGTACCTGATGATAAGGCTGCCGCGTGTTTTGCTCCTACTATCTGAGAAAACTCCTGCTCAAAAGCGTCAATATGTGGGCCGACAGGAGCAACCCAATTAGTCTCAAAAGCTTCTTGGACAAACTTTAGTTCTTGCTCACCAATATGAGGTGTTGATAAAAGAATTGGCTGTTTCACTAATTTACTAATTTATATTTATAAAAAAAATGGCTAAATTTATTGATTGATTTTATAGTTAAGATTTTTGCGCGATTGGACGATCTCCACGCTCCGCAATCGCTGCTTGATAAGTTGATAAGGTTTTCTTATACATATGCCCAAACGTTAGTTGTGACTCATATTTTTCTCGCCCCATGATCCCCATGCTAATTCGGGCTTGCTTATTATCAATTAGATAACTGAGCTTTTGGCGTAAAGTCTGAGCATCTCCGCGAGGAACTAGATAACCCGTTTGTCCATCCAGCACAATTTCACTAACCCCCCCAACATCTGATGCCACGACTGGTAAACCTGCTCGCATGGCTTCAATAATGGTGCATGGCAAACCTTCCCAGTTAGAAACCAAGGCATAAATTTGGACCTCTGCTAAAATTTCAGCTATATCCTCACGAAAGCCGAGAAACGATACCTGATTGTTCATTCCTAGCTGGGCTACTTTTTCTTTAGTCTTGTCTAAGCTGGGTCCATCCCCAATCAACATAAGTTTCGCGGGGAGATCTTGAAAAGCTTCAATTAACATTGCCTGATCTTTTTGGCGGTCAAAACGCGCTACCATGGCTACCTTAATTGGTTCTTCTTGAGCTGGATTTGCATGGAGGTCTATTGCTATATCTTTCATCCCGTTGTGAATAGTCAATAGTTTTGCTGAATTTATCCCAGCTTTTAAACCAATTTGGCGGTCATATTCGGAGACACAGATAATCTGGTCTGCTAGAGATGCTGTCAGCTTTTCCAGCCAGCGATAAATAGTCCGATGGGGTTCGGGAATCCCTGTGGTAAAAGACCAACCATGAGCTGTAAACACACAGGGTACTTTGGTTATTTGGCTGGCTAAACGACCTAAGATTCCTGTTTTACTCGAATGAGCTGCAATCAAATCTGGCTTAAATTGATTGATTATATATAAAATGTATCTTAAACTTTTGCCATCTAGGATGGGATTAACTGCTCTTTTCAAAGAGTCACAAGCGATGGATTCAATACCTGCTTGCTGCAAATCTTCGTTGTAAACACCTGATTCTCCTGTTAAAACCAAAACCTTATAATCATCTTCTTGTAAAGCTACCGCCAAATCTTTGACATGCACCTGAGCGCCACCGATAGCGTCTGCTCTAGTGATGATAAAAAGAACATTCATGTATTTGATAAAATTGAGATTTAAAATTTGAGTTTGATAAATTATATTTACGATAAATGAATTTACTGGTTCATATTGTATTTTTTTGATAAAGTAGTTGGGGCAAAAAATGACGAGTTTAATAAATAATTACTAAAAGGGAATGATATAAGAAAATATACTTTCATAGGCAAACGTTATTTATGCATTCTGCTGATTTGTCGCTTCCCCTTTACTCTAGTGATTCCTCGCCAGTGGTGCAGACCTGGAACTTAAGTAAAACCTATCGTACTGGCTTTTGGATGAACCAAAAAATCGAGTCTTTAAAGAGTTGTTCTTTAAATATTTATCGAGGCGAAACTTTTGGTTTATTAGGTCCTAATGGAGCAGGTAAAACTACTTTGCTCAAAACTTTACTAGGTATTACCCGTCCCACTACAGGAAAAGCCGTTATTTTTGGTCAACCAATTGGCGATCGCCAGGTGAAACAAAAGATTGGTTATTTGCCAGAAAATGCCTATCTCTATGATTTTTTGACTGCTTGGGAGTTTTTGGAGTTTATTGCTGGACTATTTCAAATACCTAAAAGTAAACAACGCCAGCGGATCACCGAACTACTGGATTTAGTCGGTTTAGCTCAATCTACTGCTCGTAATAAGAAGCTAAAGCAATATTCTAAAGGAATGCTCCAGCGAGTGGGGATGGCGCAGTCACTGATTAACGATCCTGAAATTGTTTTTCTGGATGAGCCAATGTCTGGGCTTGACCCAATGGGACGTTATCGGATGAAGGAAATTGTCTTGTCTCTTAAGCAACAGGGTAAAACAATTTTTTTTAATTCCCATATCTTATCTGATATTGAGCAAATTTGCGATCGCATTGCTTTTCTGGCTTTGGGAGAATTAATTTGCCAGGGTTCACTGGATGAGCTGTTGGGAGAGGGCAATGCTTATCGAGCAACAGTTGTAGGAGCAACTTTAGAAACTTTAACCCCCTGGATGACCAACCTAACTCAAGAAAATCACTATTGGCATGGTCAACTCAAAGTAGAGCCTAATCACTTTGTGACCCAACTAAATGATACTGATGCTCGATTAGTCAGTATTCAATTAGCCAGACCTTCTCTAGAAGAATTTTTTATGCAGCAATTGCGCGATCGCGGGATTGAATTTAGCCGATAACAATATTTAAAAATTAATCAGATAAAACACCCAGGCTATAGATAGAATTAGCCTGGGTATTCTTAATTGCCATGTCGCTGATTGGATCACAGAAGTTTCTGCTAAATGGATCGTAAAACTGAATCAAAATCAGATTTTGAAGTGGCAGATACCGTTGGGTGAGATTGATATTTAATTAAATCTGCCAAATCCTGTAACTGATTGATTGCTTCTGCACCTTCCAATTTCATTAATTCGCGATCATCTCTCATTTCAGTCCAGGTAATGCCATAATCTGAGACTAAAAAACGAATTAAATGACCATCTCCTAAGCTAACCATAAACGAACCACTGTTCATTTCTCCGCCACAGGTATAGCAGGATGCTAAATAACCTTTATTTTCTAAAACGATCGCTAATGCCTGAAGAGTCATGACTAAATCTTGGACAAATTGGCGATGTTGTTGTGCAAGTCTTGTGAACACTTTAGTTCCTCCAAACACCTTAAAATTTTATTGTAAACGTTCAAGTACTTTTTTAAGTTTTTCTTAAGATTTGTCATCAAAGCATCATAATATCTATAGTTCAGATTCTCTAGACTAGTCTAACTAATTTAGAAGAGAACTTTGTGTGTCATTTGATTCAATTAGCTGAGGTTTTAAAACAAAATTACACAAACAAACAGTAGTTCCATCTTTTAAACAGGCTTTAAGATTTAATTCAGTTTCGCTTTTGATTCCCGTGACGGCTAGAGAAAACTCAAAACCGCTTTGTCCAGCTAGAGGAATATCAGGATACTGTTGTGCGATTACGGGACGACGCAGGTCAACTGTCGTCTCTAGTATAGTTTCGCTTAGATATAGAACTTTTACGGTTTGAGCCTGAGCTTTTTTTCCCAATACCCAGCCACGCACAAAAATTGCTCCTGTCGTCAGGATAGTTTCAACAGTGGGACTAATAATCCCAAAACCCCATAAAGTTTCAAAATCTTGTTTTGGCAAGGTCTTGTTAATCTTAATCACTTGAACTGGAGTTCTGATTAAATTTAGCCAAGTATTTTGATCTACTGCCTGCGCCAAAGTTTGCTGAGTTTTTTGATATTGAGCCTGTACACTGCTCAACTGTTTTTGTTGTTCAAACAGCTCTTTTTTGTACTGCTGCAATTCATCTGTCATTTTTTGCAGTTTAAGCTGAGTTTCTCCCAGTTCGATTTGAAAACCCTGGTTAATTTGTAACTGTGCTTTAGTTTGAGCGAGTTGTTTGTGAGATTGTTGTAAATCCTGATTTAGTTTCTCAATCGTTGACTGCATTTTTGTCAATTTAGCATTTGTTTGCTGCAAAGACTGCTCGTCGGGCTTATCTTTTTCAGGATCTTCGTCGGAAAACCAATTGGCAAGTTTTGTCAGCTTCAAAATATTACTCCTCTGGCAATGGTGCTTAAGTTACAGAATATGTGCGCGATCGCAACTTAATCTTCCTTGCTGTTATACACTCCAACCAGAGAGGTTGCAAGCTTGGCAAGGAACTGAATTACAGAGTAAAACAATCTCAAGGAGGATTACCTCGTTAAATTTTAACTTAAGATTTAACTTAAGATTTAAACTATGCTGGACATAATATACTCTCCGTTTATTTGAATCATGATATGAGGGACAATCGCCACTTAACTTATGTTTTACGCTTAGAGCAAGTTACGCTTCAGGCTAACATAGGTACTGGGTTGCTGTTACAGGATCTTTCATTTGCGGTTCAACCTGGAGAAATTATTAGCATCGTTGGAGCATCAGGATCAGGCAAAACTTCTTTACTAAGACTATTAAACGGTTTGGCTTCTCCTACCCAAGGAAAAATTTATTTTGCAGAAATACCAGTTGAGGAATACACCCCAGTAGAATTGCGCCGTCGGCTAGTTTTAGCACCTCAAGAACCAAAATTATTAGGAATGAAAGTGATCGATGCTTTGAGCTATCCCTTACAGTTACAGCAATTATCAAAGTCTCAAATCCGCGCTCAAGTTGAAACCTGGCTCGATTTGCTGCATATTCCCGCCGAATGGCTGGTAAAAACCGAATTACAATTATCTCAAGGGCAAAAACAGCTAGTAGCGATCGCCCGATCCTTAATGATGAAGCCTCAAGTAATTCTCTTAGATGAGCCTACATCAGCTTTGGATGTCGGAACAGCAACCCATCTATTGAAGGTGTTAGCCAAGCTAAATCAAGACCAAGATCTCACCATTATGATGGTTAACCATCAATTAGAATTAATTCAAGATTTTGGCGATCGGCTTTTACTGCTTAATCAGGGAAACTTGTTAGAAGATCTGCCTGCAACCAGAATTAACTGTCAAAAAGTAAGCCAAAAAATTTTTCAGCTATGCTCAGAAGAAGCGCAGGAGTGGCATTGAGATTAAACAGAATTTTAAACACGGCGGGATACTGGACTCAAATGAGATTGCTGAGCTTGACGACCTAATGCTAAATTAGCGGGTGCTAAAAAATCATTATCTACTTTAATCAATTCAGGATTAAAACGATAACCAATATTACGTACCGTTTGGATAATATTAGGCTGTCTTGGATTCAGCTCAATTTTTTTACGTAAAGATAGAACATGAGTATCTACTGTACGGGGATTGTCGATCGCCTCTGGCCAAGCTCTCTGCAACAACTCTGAGCGACTTAAAGGGTTACCCTCCGCCTGAGCCAAAACATACAAAAGGCTAAACTCTTGCGGGGTCAATTCAATAAAGTTACCTTTTAACTGCACCCTTCGCTGAGCTAGGTCAATCTTAAGCTCTTTACACTCCATTGACAGGGGAACTACACCACCAGAGCGCCTTCTCCGTACTAAAGCCTCAACTCGCGCCAAAAACTCCTGCATCCCAAACGGCTTGGTTAAATAATCATCAGCACCAGCTTTCAAACCTTTAACCACATCTTGTTCTCCACTGCGAGCCGAGAGCAGCAAAATCAAAGAATCTTGCTGTTGATACAGCCAATGAGACAATTCCAATCCATCCCCATCGGGTAAATCTGAATCGAGAATTACTAATGTTGGTTGATGTCGATGAAAAGCATCCCGACCTTGTTGCAGAGTAGCAGATTGGCTAACTGTATAATCTGCTTGTTGCAGATGCCAACCCAGTAACGAGCGTAAGTGAGGATTACTTTCAACTATCAAAATATGCCCTAAAACCACTTTTGCCTCATTTAAGCTTAGGAAAATTCTTATAAAGATAAGGCTAACAGAGGCTTTGACGAGATTTTGTAGCGAAGGTTACGGTGCTGCAATACTAATGGATTTGTTGGGAAGTTTTCCAGAAATTTTTAAGTGCCTGTTAACATAGACCAGTAAGGGAAGTGTAACCAAGCTAATGATTAAAACTACTAATAGATTTGGCTTAACTCTATAGACTGATTTTTTTAAAAAATGTGATTGTTAAAACCCAACACGGTAAAATATAAAAAGACAATAAAACTTAACAACAGTTCGATTTCGGCTGATATTCTGGGCAGGATAGCCTAATTAGATTTATGATTCTCCAAGATCCACAAACGATTAGACACTATCAAAAAATTACTGACGGCATGGTCGATCTGTGGCGTAGACGCTATAGCTTTGAGGAGATCAGGCTATATTTAGATGGATATATCTCCTGTCTGCGCAACAGCAATTTTGTAGAACAATATCTTATTCATCGTTTGGAAGAACAGGCTCTCAGTTTTTTGCGCGACCCTTCAAATTTTGAGTTAGCAAACCCTCAAACTCAAATGGAAGTTGACACTGACTATTATTAGTGGCTTTGCTGACTGAATGTATATCACAAGAGTAAGATGTAAAACTGTCTTGAGCTTTAAAAACATCTTAATATTAGGGTTTTTATATCCCTGAAGAAAAAAAGACGACTAGGTTTAGTCGCCTGGGCTTAATTTTAGGTTTTAGGTTCAATCAAATTACTTAAGAAGCTAATGCAACTTCTACCATTTGTTGTAGTTCCCCA
Source organism: Pleurocapsa sp. CCALA 161 (assembly GCF_003003995.1). Classification (GTDB taxonomy): domain Bacteria; phylum Cyanobacteriota; class Cyanobacteriia; order Cyanobacteriales; family Xenococcaceae; genus Waterburya. Next base: position 15,902 of record NZ_PVWF01000013.1, read on the forward strand.
TTTTGATAAAGTTCGATCGCAATGTCTGAACCCCCAACAAATTCTCCGTTGATGTATATTTGAGGAATTGTCGGCCAGTTTGAATATTCCTTAATTCCCTGTCTAATTTCAGGCTCGGCTAGAATATCTACGGTTTCATAAGGAACGCCAAGACTGTTGAGGATCTGCACCACATTGTTAGAAAAACCACACTGGGGCATTAGTTTTGATCCCTTCATGAAGACCATAATTTTGTTTTGATTGAGCAACTGTTCTATTTTTGTCTTTACTTCGGGTGTCATAAGCTTTAATTATCTATTTGTTAATTGTTTACGCTAACCAAGATTTATCGAAATCGATTTTAATTCTGTTAAATTGCAAAATACTACATCATTAATCTTTATAAAAAAATGCGCTACACGGTTTGCCCATTTGCTTGCCAAGCTTCAGGAGTGTAGGTTTTGAGCGATAAAGCATGGATTGTTTCTGATGCTAGTTCTGATTGCAATGCTCCATATACAATTTGATGTTGTTTAACTCTGGTTTTACCGACAAAATCTGGAGAAATAATAATGGCTTCAAAATGCTGTCCATCGCCAACAACTTTGACTTCGGCATTGCTCAGCCGCTCTTGAATCATGGTTTGTACTTGTTCTGGACTAATCATAATTGTGTGGTTGGTTTGATGGCATTGATAAACATGAAATTATGACGCTTGCGAAGAGTAATTATAATTGAGAGTAACTATTTTACATTTATTCTAAGCAAAAAGACCTAAGTGTGGCTAAAGTTCTCGACAGGTTAAACAGATTATGTGACAGATTTAAGGAGTTGGAGCTGCGGGTGCAACTTCGGAAGATGGAGCTTGACCTTCAGCAGGTGGCTGGGGGTTTGGACTTGGGGGTATTTCAGCTGGGGGAGGTGTTGCTGTTCCTGGTTTGGGCGGAGTATAGGGAGTATCGACAAAACCAATTTCTAGCAATTGTTCATAAGCCTTTTTACCCAATCCGATTCCAGGAGTTTGAGAAGTAATGATTTGAATCAAGAGGGGAATAGAAAGCTCTGACTTATTTTGTGAGCGATGGACTAAAGCTAATTGATAGGTCGCTTTATCTCTTTCCAGGCTAGTGTCTAAAGCTTTTTTTCGGTTAGCTTCAGCAGCAGCATTATCTAATCCTGTAAAACTATTAAATAACTGTAGGTAGAAATTAGACAGCTGATTATAAACCTGTCGTGCATTTTGTAACTTTTCGACGGCTAGGTCATATTGTTGAGCCTCAATAGCCCGATCTGCCTCCATCATTAGCTTTTTGCCTCCCTCAATACTTAAGATGCTGACTGACTGACTCTGCGCCTCAGTTTTTGAAGTATCCTCCGTTGACTGCGCCTGTAGCTTGCCAGGTAATCCGAACAGCAGGAGGATAAATAATAAATAATGCGTACTATGGCGGACAATATTCTGCTTGGACATATTAGTTTTGATATTAAATTATCTCTTTGATGTCTTTCTAATACAGGAAACTACAAGTTAGATTTGAATTAGACTTCAGGTATCTTATCACCCCAGCAGCTTACTGTCAGGACTATAAATTTAGATGATTTTGCCAATCAAAGAGTAGTTGATCTAGGTTAGTTGCTTTATGCTGGAGCAGTTTATTTAATGCCAGTGCGCTGATAATTATTTATGTATCGCCTAAGTAGGCTAGTTTATTGTTGTTTGTTGCTGGCAGCTTGTTCAAAAGATACTGACAAAATTGATAGCTTGCCTCAAGATAAATTTATTCAAGCTTACTTTAATCATCGAGAAACCCAGACGCAAACCTATATCGATCCTTATCGTAAAATTGAGCGAACAGGAGATAATTTAGAAGCAATAATTCTTAAGGAAATTGCCACTGCTCAATCTTCAATTGATCTGGCTATTTATGAGTTAAATTTACCTTTAGTTGCCCAAGCTTTGGCAAAAAAGCAGCTTGAAGGAGTTAAGGTGAGAGTAGTTTTAGATAATGATTACAGTCATTCTTTAACTGAGCTTAGTTCTGCTCAAATCAGTAACTTAAATCAGCGCGATCGCCAAAAATACGAACAACTTTTCCAATTAATCGATCTCGATCGAGATCGTCAATTGAGTTCCACCGAAATTGCTCAACGAGATGCTTTGACTATTATTAAGCAAGCAGGAATTGAAGTAATTGATGACACTGCTGATGGCTCAAAGGGAAGCGGTTTGATGCATCATAAGTTTATGGTAATCGATCATAAAAGAGTCATTGCTGGTTCGAGTAACTATACCCTGAGTGACATCCACGGAGACTTTGATCATCCAGACACAACAGGCAATGTTAATCATCTGTTACGGATTAATAACGCCCAAGTAGCTAATTTGTTTAGTGAAGAATTTAACTATATGTGGGGCGATTCTGAACTAGGAATTGAGCATAAATTTAGTTTAGCTAAACCTTGGCGATCGCCTCAATCTTTTAGCTGGGAAAATACTCAGATTACCATTCAGTTTTCTCCCACTTCTCGACAGCAAGACTGGAATTTAACCACTAATGGTTTAATTGCCCAAACTATTGACAGCGCTACTAAATCAGTTGATCTAGCTTTATTTGTTTTTAGTGAACAAGAATTGGCTGATATCCTGCAACATAAACACGATCAAGGGGTTGAAATCAAAGGAATATTCGATCCTGGTTTTGCCTATCGTTATTACAGCGAAATGTTAGATATGTTGGGGGTTAGTTTATATTCACGCTGTCAACCTGAAGCAAATAATCATCCTTGGCTTAATCAGGTGGATACCGTTGGGATAGCGCAGATCGCTGTTGGGGACAAACTTCATCATAAAGTTGCAGTTATAGATGATGCTACAGTAATTTCTGGATCGCAAAATTGGTCAGAAGCAGCTAATTATCAAAACGATGAGGCTGTAATTATTATTAGCAATCCCACAGTAGCCCAGCATTTTGTTCAAGAATTTCAACGACTTTACAGTTCTGGATTATTAGGACTATCAGCAAAGCTCAACAACAAGCTTGAGCAACAGCAGCAAAAATGTGGGAGTTAACCACAACACTAAAGATGTTTAAAATTTATTGATATTTATTATCAATTAACAGATATAATCTTTTTTAGCCCAGCTATTGATTAATATTTTCAATAAGCTAATTAATTCAATATTAAAATCTAGAAAGATTTAAGCAGATGAGCGATCGCAATTCAGACAAACCCAGTTATATAGCAAGTAAGCAGACAAAAAAAGCAATTGCCGTAAAGTGGGCATATCGTTGGGAGATATTTAGGCGCTTACAGGCTTTAGATATAGATTGTCAATGTGCAACTAATGAACCTCTGCTGGTAAACTTAAATAGCCCTACGACTTTGGCACAGGTGTGGAGCGTTATCAGACAATCAACTGCTCAACGTCATCAGCTAGTTGATTGGCTGAACGATTGCTGGGACATAAGGGACATAAACTATGATCGTGACTTATAAAAAGTGATTGAAAGATTTTTCCACTAGATTACTAATTAGTAAAAATAGCAGTATGAGTGCAAGCTTCAACTTTAACGGCAAGCTGAGTAAAATTGCCTACCAAAAAAAGCGGATCAAATATCTCAAGCTCAAAACAGAGCAGGGCAAATATTGGGTCAAAATTCCCAAGCAGTTGAGCAAACAACTGGCTGGTTTATCTCCTGGATGTCAATTGGAAGTTGAGGGAAAAGTAAAACAACCTCCAAAAACGGGCAAAGCTCAGTACAAAGTCAAAAGGTTAGCAGTTATTGCTTCAGACAAATCAGCTACATCGCCCATCAAGAGCAAAACGGTATCTTTGCTTCCCGTGTTTGATAGCAAAATCAAGTCCAAGGCAAAAGTGCTAATTTGTCAAAAATCTAATTGCTGGAAAAAAGGTGGTCAACAAGTTTGTGCTGAAATAGAATCTATTTTAAGCGATCGCGGTTTGACGAAAGAGATTCCAATTCAGAAAACAGGCTGTCTTAAACAGTGCAAAAAAGCTCCAGCCTTAATTATGATGCCCGATAAAACCTGTTACAACAAAGTTAAACCGCAACAGGTAGCAAAGATGGTAGAGAAACACCTGATTACTAATCAACTTTAGTTGCATTATCTCAATTCACTAGCGATCGCTTTACTTAAAACAACGCAACACAAAAGCTTTGGCGATGGCAATAGCAATAGTAGATAAGCTAGTTCCTAAACAAAGACTGATTGAACTTTAGGGTCTTGATGAATGGGAGAGTATTAAGTGGGCGAAGAGAGACTCGAACTCTCACGATTTCTCGCCACATTTTGAGTGTGGTGCGTCTACCGATTCCGCCACTCGCCCCTAATATCCGCGTGACAGAAATAAGTATAGCATGTAATGTTATGACTTCGTTTACGAAGTTTTTGGGTCAAAAATTGGCAGCAGTTTACTGAGGTAGCTTAATTTGTTCACAGCCTAAATATGTTGCACAGTCAGGAATAATCGTATTTAAATAATAATCGGCATCAAATATTACTTTGTCATCTACTGTTTTGCCGAGCGCGTGGCGATAATGTTCTGACAAAAATTCTTCTTGAATAAAATTGTTGCCAGCTTCTACTACAACCGTTCCAGGTTGATCTGATTCAGTCACCAATAAGGCAAAAGCATTTGACTTTAAATCTAGCTTTAGTTCCATGTGGGTGAGTTGTTCATTTTCAAGATAGGGAACAATATGCAGAGTACTCATGATTAATTTTTGATTATTCAGCAGTTATTTATCATTGTGTCTTAATCCGAGCCTTTTTATCCCAATTTATTTTGAGTAAATCATTTCTTCGACAACAAGCAGTTTAAAATTGTCACAATATGAATAGAATCTGGTTGCTCAATCTCAGACAATCCTCAACACTATGAATTTATCCGCTCAAATTCCTCAATCAAAACCGACAATTATTCGTTTAGAAGAGATAGAAAAAGTATACGGTAGTGGTAATACAGCCGTTCATGCTCTAGATAAAGTTAATCTGATCATCCACCAAGGGGAATATTGTTCGATTATGGGTGCATCAGGTTCAGGTAAATCTACTGTTATGAACATTATTGGTTGTTTAGACCGACCAACTGGTGGTAGATATTATCTGGATAATGTTAGTGTGGCTGGATTGGCAGATGAACAGCTAGCTGAAATTCGTAATCGCAAAATTGGCTTTGTATTTCAACAGTTTCATTTATTACCACAAGTTAGCGCCCTAGAGAACGTGATGCTACCCATGGTTTATGCGGGAATACCAGCTCAAGAAAGACGCGATCGCGCTACAGAAGCTCTAACTAGAGTTGGTTTGGCAAATCGAATTAATAATCGTCCCAATCAACTATCAGGAGGACAACAGCAACGAGTCGCGATCGCCAGAGCAATTGTGAATAAACCTCTGCTGTTATTAGCAGATGAGCCGACAGGAGCTTTAGATTCTCACACCACTAAAGAAGTATTAGATATTTTTGGCGAGTTACATAATAGCGGAATCACCGTAGTCATGGTCACTCATGAACCAGAAGTGGCTAAATTAACTGACAGAATTATTTGGTTCAAAGATGGTCAGATTGTTCATGCTCATCTTACTCCTCAAGAAATGCTGACGGTGGCGATCCCAAGGTAGGCTGTACCCAATCGTTTTTAAAGGAAATTACTAATACATAAGTTAAGCAAAATGTAGTTTTGTATACTAATATAATCATTAGCTACCAAAAAATTAGTGGGTAGTTATGAGCAACCTGATTAAGTTAGTAAACCTACAGTTAAAAGCGAAACGGATTTATCTGCACGCTTCGGCGTTCAGCAAGCAACAATGAATTATTCTCAGCTAGAACCTGGTCAATCCCTACGTTACGATGCAGAAGCAATCGCGTCTTATTATCGTTTTCGACCCTGGCAGGTGATCTGGAGGGCGATCGCTGTTGTCTGGCTCTTTGGCAATTTTGCCCTACACCTTTATTGGGATAAAATAACCAATCGAGAATTAATCAATCAGCCAAAAAGAGCTAGAGAAATACGCAAGATCATTACGACTTTAGGGCCTGCGTATATTAAAGTGGGACAGGCGCTATCTACCAGACCAGACTTGATTCGCAAAGATTTTTTAGATGAGTTGACTAAGCTACAAGATCAGCTACCACCTTTCCCTAATCAGATTGCCTTCGATATTATCGAATTGAGTTTACAACGATCTATTGCCGAAGTCTATCGCGAATTCTCTGCTGATCCCGTGGCTGCTGCCAGTTTGGGGCAAGTATATCAGGCGGTTTTGCATAGCGGAGAAACTGTTGCAGTCAAAGTTCAGCGTCCCAATCTTCGCCCTCAATTGAGTCTTGACCTTTACTTGATGAGGCTTTTGGCGGGTTGGCTGGGGCCTTGGCTACCCCTCAATCTAGGACATGATCTAAGCTTAATCGTGGATGAATTTGGCTTAAAGCTATTTGAAGAGATTGATTATCTGAATGAGGCGCACAATGCTGAACAGTTTGCTGCTAATTTTGCTGGCGATCCAGAGGTAAAAGTGCCTGTGATCTACCATCAATACTGCAATAACTTTGTGCTAACCCTCGAATGGATTGACGGCATTAAGCTCACCGATCTGGAGAAGTTAGAGGCAGCAGGATTAGATGCGGATAATTTGGTTAGAATTGGCGTAACTGCTGGTTTACGTCAGCTTTTAGAATATGGCTTTTTCCATGCTGACCCTCACCCTGGTAATCTGTTTGCTACCCTGGATGGGCGGATGGCTTATATTGACTTTGGCATGATGGATCAGCTGTCTGAGTCGATGAAAGAGACGATCGCCAGCGCGGTAGTGCAGTTAATTAATCGTGATTATGAAGGATTAGCACGAGATTTTGTTAACCTAGGTTTTTTAACTCCTGACACGGATATTCGACCGATTATTCCTGCTTTGGAAACTGTCCTTGGCAATGCCATCGGCGAAAGCGTCGGCAACTTTAACTTTAAAACTATTACCGATGAATTTTCGGCATTAATGTATGACTATCCCTTCCGTCTTCCTGCCAAGTTTGCCCTAATTATTCGCTCTCTAGTCACTCAAGAAGGATTGGCATTGAGTCTTAACCCCGATTTTAGAATTGTCGAGGTATCTTATCCTTACGTGTCCCAAAGATTGCTAACGGGAGAATCTCCTCAACTGAGAAGGCGCTTATTAGATGTGCTGATTAAAGATGGCAAATTCCAATGGGAAAGATTGGAAAACATGATTGAAATTGCTAGCTCTGACGATAGCTTTGATATCCTGCCTACAGCTCGTTTAGGCTTACAGTATCTGCTTTCAGAAGAAGGAAGATATTTGCGTCAACAGTTGCTGATCGCTTTAACAGAAGGCGATCGCCTTCATACTGACGAAGTACAAAGACTGTGGAGTCTGATTCAAGATGATATCAAGCCCCAGAAAATATTAGACTTTGCCTTTAATACGTTTCGCCAAATTTCTGCTGAAAGTGTAGCAGCACTTATTCCCTCTGCTACCGCTTCAAGGTAGAGTAATAAAGCATTTCTCTTGAGATTAAAGCCGATAACTTTAGATGTATTATTTACCCCAACCACCGTTTTTTATTGCCATCATCGGCGTATTTATCGCCATCACATCTGGTACAGCGTTTCAAAATCTGTTAGAACAGAAGCTGAAACAATCATATCAGGATAGTAAACAATCAACTTCTTTTAAAATAGACTCTTTGCAAGATCCAGCGATCGCCGTCACATTTTGGGGCATCTGTCTAGGAGTTTGGGTTTTTCTTGGGGGTGGCTTATTAGTTCTTGGTTTTGGGTTTATTCCTGCCTCTGGAGTTGCTCTGCTGTTAACTTTGTTTACTGGCGGGTTGGTTTGGGGTCAGATCAACGATGTTTTACGACAACTCAAGGAAGGCGGGTCAAAAGCCTTGGAACTTGAATAAGGAAAGAGAGTATCCTTATTGGTAATCATTTAAAGCTGCTTGTGAATTTTAAACGATTTGTTTCCATTGCAATTAGCGTTGCGATCCTGCTTTATATTTATACCCAGATTGATTTTGTCAATTTGCTTAAAGTATTCCAAAATTGCGATCGCTTGATTTTAATAGTTAGTTTGACCATGGTAATTCCGATTACCTTAGTTACCTCCTGGCGGCTACAGCAATTAGTACCTCATCACAGTCTGGGTTTTTTAGAAGCCAATCGCCTCATTTTAGGTGCAAGTGTCCTCAATATGGTTCTACCTTCTAAGATGGGGGATATCGCCAAGTCATATTTTATGTCTGAAAGGTCAAAGATTAGCGGTAGTCTAGCTCTATCCATCTCTATCTTTGAAAAAGCCTGCGATCTGCTTTCACTCTTATTATGGTGTGTCTTTGGGTTATTACTTTATCCTGCCAAGGATAATTTATTTTGGATTATGACCACAGTGGTTGGACTTGGCTTAATTATGGGTTTACTGATGTTAGGGTCGCAATCTTTTGCTGATTATTTTTTTGCGATCGCCATTAAATTTGCTCCCCAAAAATTTAAGTTAAAACTGCAAAAAATGCAGGCTGCTTGGCAAGAAATGCATTGTTATTTTTGGTCTAATCAACAGCAATTATTAGTGATCAGCAGTACATCATTGTTTATTTGGTTTTTACATCTGCTGCAAATTTGGCTGTTTATTGTGGCTTTAAAAGCGATCGCGCCTTTTTTGGTTAGTTTAGCTTTGTCCCCTTTATCGATCTTAGCAGGATTACTACCGCTAACTTTTGCGGGAATTGGTACGCGGGATGCGGCTATTATTTATTTTTATCAAAATTACTTTGATGAGGCTACTGGCGCAGCTTTAGGCTTACTCTGTACCTCTCGCTATTTTATCCCAGCGCTGATTGGCTTACCTTTTTTAGGACAAATGCTCGGTGCAGCTAAAAAGATTGAGGGTTAAACACGAGCTAGTCAATATATTTAGCTAACGGCTAACAGCGAACGCGAAAATATATTGATTATTTGCCTTGAGAAGATACTGACAACTTTACTTTAATAGCTATATTACTATTACTAAATGTTTATTCTTGTAATTACTAATATTTGTTGTTGGTTGGCAAATTTTAAGACTAGTTTGAACAATCTTTTTTATTAATTCCATCGATAGATAAGTAAAAACTTGTTTTTTAGACGATTCAATTATTTTTGTCGCGTAAAAATACTGAAATTAATTGCGTCTATTTATTATTGAGTTAAAATTTGAAATGCAACAAGTTGCTAACAGGAGCAAAACAAGGTCAATTGTTTTAAAGGTGATGTCACATCTTTATATTTTGCTGACAATTTTTGATTGTGCAATTTTAATAAACCATAGTTTTGGCTATTTTAAATCTGAGTGAAATTATTTAAAAGTGATAGAGGAATTGATTATAATTTTGCCTCTCAAAATCAGAATTAAGGAGAGCGCCATCAAATCACAGATCAGCAGTTAAAAGCTACAGAGTAACCCAGGCTGTTTTATGATTAGCAAAATTTCTAGAAATTTTTTCTTAATATTAATTGGCACAATTATTTTTCTTAATCTGTTTGCTATTCCTATTTTGGCGCAGATGCCATTATTACCCAAAATAAATAAACTTAATTTATCAACTCTGATCAAAAGCGACTTAGCTAATACTAACCTGTCAGCCTGTGTACATTTAGATGGTAATTGTTTATTTGAATTATCTGACCAAAAATCTAATTTGAATAAACGAATTAAGTATGTGGAAGAACAGTTAGCTGATATTAAAGATACCTATCTTAATACTGATTTTGTTCAACTAAATATTGTTCATCAAGGAGATCACAATCACCAAAGCCTAAAAGCCTCAGTTGGAACTAAAAAAATTCCTGTTTTAACTCTTAAACCTAAAGATATTAATGTCGATGGGATTGATTTGGAAACTCAAGCAGAGCAAATTGGCGATCGCATTGAAAGAGGCTTGGAAAAAGCCAAGTTAGAAAGAAAACCAGCTTTTATACTCCAGCAAGCTAAATTAGCAGCAGTAGGATTATTGTTAATAGTGTTGAGTAACTTTATCTTATGGCGCTGCATTAAACGCTTAACCCAGGCAAAGGTTATTTTCAGTCAAGATGCAGATCTGCCATCTCAACTCGAACAGAGGAGAACAATGAATCTTAAAGAAGTGCAATACCGCCTTCTACAATTAATTCAGTTAACTGTCTGGATTGGTGGCACATTAATCATTTTGGGTTTATTTCCTCAAACTCGTCTAATGCAGCTATGGATTATTACTATCCTGAGAATTCCCCTACGATTAATAGTTATCATCTGGATTTGTTATGTTCTCATCCGCTTAAGCTATGCAGCGATCGCTAAAATCAATGCCATGATTACTAACGATGCTTTTACCCATAACTATGTCTTAAATAACGATATAAATCAACGACTTCAGGTTAGGGTAAACACTTTTTCCCGGCTATTTAGAGGGATTATTACCTTTATGTGGGTGGGAATTGCCTTATTTATATCTCTCTCAATGATTGGTTTAAATGTCACCCCATTAATCGCTGGCGCGGGGGTTTTGGGTTTAGCCTTTTCTTTTGCTTCCCAAAACTTGATTAAAGATATGATTAATGGTTTATTAATTATTTTTGAGGATCAGTATGCCGTTGGTGATGTAGTAACTATTGGCGAATTCGGCGGCTTAGTCGAAAACCTAAATTTGCGTATTACTCAACTGCGAGATGGCGAAGGACGTTTAATTACTATTCCCAATAGCTCGATCAGCGTGGTAGCAAATCATTCTAACGGTTGGTCGAGATCGGACTTAAAAATTCCTGTAGCATATTATGCTAATGTCGATGAAGCGATCGCCGTAATTACAGAAGTAGCAGCGCAAATGTACCAAGACTGTGAATGTCGCGCTAAAATACTCGAACCACCACAGGTATTGGGTGTTGAAGATTTTGCCGAACGCGGTTTTATAATTCGCCTCTGGTTTAAAACCGAACCCCTTAGACAGTGGGAAATCTCTCGCGAATTTCGCCGTCGTCTCAAAAATGCTTTTGAAGTAGCGGGTATTCCTTTACCTCTGCCTCAACAACAAATTTGGCTGAGTCGATACAATCATACTAAATCGGCTTGACCGCGGAATGCGGTCAGCCGCAAGCCTTGCCTTTTCAAGGCAGGGAACGGCTGACCAAAGTAATATTTATAATATTTAATTTCTTCGTAAAAATTTTGCTGCTCCCATCCCGCTATCAAATCACCTAAAGTAGAGTAGTCGCAACAAAGCGATGATTTCAATCTCGCCGAATATATATATTATTTATTAAAACCAGATCTAATACCTTAGTCGGATACCTTAAGCAAGATATTTATCGAAAATAACTAATGAAATATTGATTATTTCACTATGATCGGCACATTTTCTGGTGATTAATCAATTTTTGATATTTATACGTTTAACAACTGATGAAAGAGATAGCTGTAGCTAGAATAAACGATCTGCAAAACGGGCAAATGCAGCAGATTGAAGTAGAAAACTCACAAATATTATTATCTAAAATCAACGATCAATACTACGCTACTAGCGCATTCTGCACCCACTATGGCGCACCTTTAGCCAAAGGGATCTTGTGTGGCGAAAGAATAGTCTGTCCTTGGCACAATGCCTGTTTTAATGCGATCGCTGGACAGCAGGAAGAACCTCCTGGCTTAGATTCTCTAACTCATTTTGCGGTCAGAGTTGAAGGGGAACAGGTGTTAGTCAATTTACCTGACGAAATACCTCAGCAGCGTACTTTGTCAATGGCAAGACACGAACCGAGTATAGATTCTCGTACCTTTGTGGTTTTAGGTGCAGGTGCAGCAGGCATGGCAGCAGTAGAAATGCTGCGTCAACAGGGTTTTCAAGGCAAGATCGTCTTCATCAGTGCTGAACCAAAGTTACCTTACGACCGTACCAAGTTAAGCAAAAACTATCTTCAAGGTAATGGCACAGCAGATAGTTTATCTGTGCGAGACTGTCAATTTTATGATGACCACGACATTGAATTACGTTTTGGTCAAGCTGTAACTGAAGTTGATGCTGTAAATAAGAAAATTATCTTTACCGATCTTTCTGAACTTGAATTTGATTCGCTACTGTTGGCAACTGGCGGTTTAGCACGAAAACTAGACGTTCCTGGCTCTGATTTGGCTCATATTTTTACTGTCCGTCAGCCTGAAGATGCTGATTCGATTTTAAATACAGTAAAAAATGCTCAAAAAGCTGTGGTAATTGGTTCTAGCTTTATCGGGATGGAAGCAGCCGCCAGCTTGAATCAGCAAGGATTAGATGTCACTGTAGTTTCGCCGAGCAAAGTTCCTTTCGAAAAAATTTTAGGTGAACAACTTGGCATGATGTTTCAACAGGTTCATCAATCAAAGGGAGTTAAGTTTAAGTTTGAGACTAAAGCTGTCGAATTTATTGGCAATAAACAGGTTGAGAAAGTAGTTTTAGATGATGGAACTGAGTTAGCTGCGGATCTGGTTGTTTTAGGAGTTGGTGTTAAACCAAATACTAGTTATCTCAAAGGAATCAAACTAAACGAAAAAGACCACAGTATTCCTGTTAATAATTATCTACAAACCGAAATTAACGATATTTATGCTGCGGGGGATATTGCTCAATTTCCCTACGCACCTATGAATAAATCAACGCGCATTGAACATTGGCGTTTGGCAGCACAGCAAGGCAGAATTGCAGCAGCCAATATGCTTAAGCATAATCAACGCAAAGTAGAGCAAATCGTACCATTTTTTTGGTCAGGTCAATACGATCTCAAGCTGCGCTATGTCGGTCATGCAGAGAAGTGGGATGAAATTAAAATAGCAGGAGACTTAGAGTCCGCATTTCTGGCATATTACATCAAGGACGATCAAATTATGGCAGTGGCAGGAATGAATCGCGATCGCGATTTGGCAGCAATTTCCGAATTAATGCGCCTTCAACAAATGCCCCAGGCAGCAGCAGTCAAAGATGATACTGAAATTAATTGGCTTGACATGATTTGAACAAAAAAAGTAATAATACTTAATAATCAGCAATTAATAATCAGCAATGAATCACTACGACATAATAATCATCGGTGCAGGTGCAGGTGGCGGAACTGCCGCCTATTCCCTTGCCCCTACAGGTAAACGTATTTTAATTATCGAACGCGGTGGATATCTCCCCAAAGAAGACGATAATTGGAACCCTGAAGCCATTTTTCAGCGCCGAAAATATCAGGTAGAAGAGCAATGGCTAGACCATGAAAACAACAGTTTTAAACCCCAAGCGTTTTATAACGTGGGAGGCAATACCAAAGTCTATGGTGCAGCCTTGCAAAGAATGCGCGAGCAAGATTTTGGCGAAGTTAACCATCTTGCAGGAGTTTCACCAGCTTGGGAACTAACCTACCAGGATATGGAACCTTATTACACTCGCGCAGAAAGCATTTTTAAAGTTCACGGAACAAAAGGGGAAGATATTACCGAGCCACCAATGTCGGCGGAATATCCATTTCCTGCTTTGCCCCACGAACCACGAATGCAGGAGGTAGCCGATGAGTTAGGCAAGCTGGGTTTACATCCTCATCATTTAACCCTAGCAGTCGATCGCAACGTTGATGATCCTGATAATAGTCCCTGTATTCGCTGTGGCACTTGTGACCCCTATCCTTGTAAAATTGATGCTAAATTAGATGCTCAAATTGCCTGTGTCGATCCTGCTACGGCATACGACAATGTAGAAATTAAGATTAATACCCTAGTGACTAAGTTAATCACTGACGATAGTGGTCAAAAAGTCACCGCAGTTGAGGTCGAAGTCGAGGGCAATAAAGCACAATATACCGCCGATACTTTCATCGTTTCCTGTGGTTCGATCAACTCCGCAGCTTTATTATTAAGGTCTAAAAACGAACATCATCCCGATGGCTTAGGCAATTCTTCAGGAATGTTGGGTCGCAACCTGATGTTACATAACCATTCTTCCGTAGTGGCGATCGCCGAAAAACCAAATCCAGTTAAATTTCAAAAAACTCTCGGCTTTAACGACTTCTATTTTGGTAGTCCCGATCACGACTATCCCCTCGGACAAATTCAGATGACGGGTAAGTCTAAATGGAATCGCTTGGCGCTTTTTGCCCCTGGTTCTATACCTCAGCCTACCTTAGAATATATGGCGGATCACGCCGTTGACTGGTGGCTCACTAGTGAAGATTTGCCCGATCCCAATAACCGCGTGACGGTTACTGAAGAAGGCAAAATCAAAGTAGATTTCACCCGCAATAATCTTAAGGCTCATGAAGATTTTGTCGATATGTGGCAAAGTTATCTGCGTAAAATAGATTTTTTTCTCTTCATGGTCAATACAGTGCCTCTATCGGCCGTTTGGCATCAGGTTGGTACATGTAAATTTGGTTCAGACCCCAAAACTAATGTTCTTGACCTCAATTGCCGTACTCACGACCTCGATAACCTGTATGTGGTTGATGGCAGTTTCTTTCCTTCTATGGGTGCAGTAAATCCTACCTTGACCATTGTGGCCAATGCTTTACGAGTAGCGGATCATCTCAAAGATAGTTTAGGCTAGACAATTACGGTCGTTTTCAGATGAATAGACTCCGTTTTCTAGAAGCAGTCCTCAAGGACTAGGCAGCTTTTCTGTGGGAAGCTTCCTATAGAAAACGCGCCGTGTAACTTCGTGTCGTACCGCTCAGTTAGGTGCTTGTCCTGCTTAGTTTGGGGGTTTTCCCCAAGACCCCTAAAGCGATTGTCTTAGATGTCAAGTTTAATTTGTCTTAAAGAGCGATGCCTTCGGCTAGCTTCGCAATCGCTAAGAATAAAATTAACCCAGGACAATTTTCAGCTATTAGTTATTAGCTTTTGAGACATTTTTTATGAATTTTCACTCCTTCTAAAGCGATCGCCCAAATTCGGCAGGAATTTCCCCACGCCCGCATTACTATCCTCACTACCTACGACACCGATGAGGATATTTGCTCAAAGATAGTAAAATGGCGGAACTAATTGATACGGTACGTAAAGTCAGTGCCAATCAGAAATACATTCCCCCTGCTGTGGGTGCTAAACTAGCCGAACGCATCAACCTCCCCCAACTGAGCGATCGCGAACGGGAAGTCTTAAAATTAATGAGTGAAGGCCAAACCAATCAGGGTATTGCCGAGAAACTTTCTCTTAGCGAGAGTACGGTAGAATTTCACATTAATAATATTTTCAGCAAGTTAGGAGTCAGCGATCGCACCCAGGCAGTTTTGATTGCGATTAGACGGAGTATTGGCAATTTATAGTTTTGGTAGTTTAAAAGGCGTAAGGATAAAAGAAGAACTAGATTAGTAGTGTTAATTAAGTTTTGTTTTTCTTGGTTGATTACTATCTTCATGCTCTGTTATTGAACCTGTCTAAAATAGGTAATTTGTAAAGTTATGAATCACAAGTAAGAGCATCTGTAATTACACACTGGACAGTCAATTGGCAAACTGTTAGTTTTGAGCGGGTATTTGGGAACTCTTAAAAATAAGGCTAAGGAAGTTCTCGTATTTCAGAATTAATTAACCCTTGGTTGCGGTGCTTACCAAAGTAAGGCCGCTTTTGGGTAAGATGATTATTACCCAAAACGCACCGTAAAGTAGTTGAAATCAGCTACCAGCCTGAAAACACAACTTCTTTCATAAGTTAACTTATATTGAATTTACATAAAATGAAATCAGCCAAAATTGTTAATAAAATTCTGCTAATTTCTCTTGCTTTTGGTAGCGTAACCGTCGTTGCTGGAATCTTGTTAGCAAAGGAAAATAAAAAAGCCCTGATCGGCTTAGGTGCGACTGCTTCTGTAGCCAGTATTGCTGGAATGTTAGCAACTAGCAGCCAAAAGAAATTTAATGAGAATCAAGAAGAAAAACAATCGGATAATCGAGTAACAGAACTCAATAGTCAAGAAAGCATACTAGGTCAATCTGTTGCTAACGAAATCGAAGAAACACAGATCCCAGAGGCTAGTGTTAGTTCATTTCCCGTCGAACAAAATCAGCTATGGGATGAGCCTGTTAGCGATCTAATGAATGAGCAACTTGAGACAAAACATGAACTTGAGCAGCAAAATAGTTTTGCTTTAGAAGATCATGGACAAGATTTAGAAACAAAAAATAATTATTCAAACTCAAAATTAGAAAATTTCTCGGTTGAAAACGAAGTATTAGAACAAGTTATTTCTCCTATTGAAGAACAATCTTTTCAGGAAACTTCATTAGAGTCAGATATATTTAACAATGAATTAGTGACTGCTCAAAATTCTATAGAAGAGGAAATTGAAGACATTACAGGAAATACATCAGCAAATCTTAATCCTTTCGCTAATTCAGCAGATTTAACTGAATCCAGTCAAAGCGAAGAAGTTGCTGATCTGGAAATAGTAAATAAATTAATTGGAACATTCGAGCCAACTGAAATAGATACGAGTGAAGACTTTACTAATGAAGACTCTGATGAGCTATTCATGGAAGAATCTGATTTAGAAGAAGCAGAATTTAGTTCAGAATTTAGTTCAGAATTTAGTTTCGACGATGAATCGCCCATGAGTTCAGAGTCTGAGGACATGGACTTTGAGGCAATGCCCATGGCTGATGCTGAGTCTATCGAAGAGTTAGCTACAGAAGATGAATCTCCTGCCGAATTTAGTTTTGATGACTCTCCAGCGATCGCCATAGAAGCAGAATTTAGTTCAGAATTTAGTTTCGACGATGAATCGCCCATGAGTTCAGAGTCTGAGGACATGGACTTTGAAGCAATGCCCATGGCTGATGCTGAGTCTATCGAAGAGTTAGCTACAGAAGATGAATCTCCTGCCGAATTTAGTTTTGATGACTCTCCAGCGATCGCCATAGAAGCAGAATTTAGTTCAGAATTTAGTTTCGACGATGAATCGCCCATGAGTTTAGAGTCTGAGGACATGGACTTTGAAGCAATGCCCATGGCTGATGCTGAGTCTATCGAAGAGTTAGCTACAGAAGATGAATCTCCTGCCGAATTTAGTTTTGATGACTCTCCAGCGATCGCCATAGAAGCAGAATTTAGTTCAGAATTTAGTTTCGACGATGAATCGCCCATGAGTTCAGAGTCTGAGGACATGGACTTTGAAGCAATGCCCATGGCTGACGCTGAGTCTGATGAGTCCATCGAAGAGTTGGTCACAGAAGATGAATCTCCTGCCGAATTTAGTTTTGATGACTCTCCAGCGATCGCTACAGAAGCAGAATTTAGTTTCGACGATGAATCGCCCATGAGTTCAGAGTCTGAGGATATGGACTTTGAGGCGATGCCTGTTGCTGATGCTGATTTTGATGATTTGATGGGCGAGTTGGTAGTGGATGATCAATTCTCTTCAGAATTTAATTTTGATGATCAATCGGACGATCAATCCGCGATCGCTACTGAATTAGAATCTAATGAACAAGAACCAATGGAAGATGAGCAATCTTCTATGGAATTTAGCTTCGACGACGAATCAAATATGAGTTCAGAGTCTAATAATATAGACTTTGAAGCAATGTTAATGGTTGATGATGAGTCTACTGAGTCTTCCGTGGAATTTAGCTTTGAAGATTCATCGGCGATCGCTTCTAACGCTGAAGAATTTATGGGTCAGTTTGTTGACGAAGACGATTCTTCTGAGGAAATAAATCTGGATAATATTTCAGAGATGAATTCAGAATCAGATGAATTTAGTTTGAATCTTTCAGATGGTTCAGAAGCATTAAATGCAGAAGTTTTAAACACTTCTGAACCAAATGAGTTTATGCAAGAATTAGTTGATGATCATGAATTAGCATTAAATAAATTGACTTTTGAGTCAGAACAGGATTTAGCGATCTCTGAAGAGTCTGACTCTGATGAATTTATGGCTGCTTTTAACAATGCAGATGAATCCTTCCAAGAGTTAAGCTTTGAAGAAGCTTCTACTGAAGAGTCTGACTTTGATGAACTTATGGGAGCATTTTCTGATGAGAGTCAATCCTCAACTGATCAACTAAATAATGCTGATTCAGATGTATTTGATGTTATTAATGCTATTGACAAAAAGCTAGACGAGTTAACCGAAATTTCTGACGATTCTTTAGGAGAATTAAATGATTTATTAGGTTCAATTCAAGATAATTTTTCTCAGAAAGAGGAAGAGCTGAAGGAAATTAATCGAGACAAATAAGATCGACAGTTGACGGCATTTGTGTTTAATCTGTTTAAGTAAATTTATCCAAGACCTAGATTGATTATTGATCTAGGTTTTTTTTACAAATATTGTTTGATCAAGATTACCAGTTCAAGAATTGATAGACTAGGCAGTATATATAGCAAGAATCAAGTACAGCAAAATAGCAATGGGAACAGAACAAATCACTTATCTATCCAGTCGGGAAATTGAAAAAATGCGTCGAGCAGGAGCTTTAGCTGCGGAATTATTAGATTTTTTAGAACCCATGGTTAAACCTGGAGTCAGCACTCTGGAAATCAATGATGCTGCCGAACAATGGACGCAAGAAAAAGGAGCAGTTAGCGCGCCTTTAGGATACGGACCCAAAGAAAATCCGTTCCCTGGTTCTCTTTGTACCAGCGTTAATGAAGTGATTTGTCACGGCATTCCCAATGCTAAGCAAATCCTTAAAAATGGCGACATCATTAATATTGATGTAACTCCGATTGTTGATGGTTATCACGGAGATACTTCTAAAACCTTTTTTGTCGGAACTCCTTCAGCAACAGCGAGAAAATTAGTGGAAGTTACCGAGGAATGCCTTAGAAGAGGAATTGCTGCGGTCAAACCAGGCGCTAGAATTAATGATATTGGAGCCGCCATCCAAGAGTATGCTGAACAGCAGGGCTTTTCTGTCGTCAGAGACTTTGTTGGTCATGGAGTAAGCCATATTTTTCATACTGCCCCTCAAATCCCTCATTATTATGATCCTAGGCAAAAGAAAAAGATTAAGCCTGGTATGGTGTTTACCATTGAGCCAATGATTAATGAAGGAACATGGGAAGCCGTTATGCTTGATGATGGTTGGACTGCTATTACTAAAGACAAGAAGCTCTCGGCTCAGTTTGAGCATACTATTGCCGTAACTAAGGATGGGGTAGATATTCTAACCCAAGTTAATTGAAGCAAAATTAGTATTCTGAGCGGCGAATATTGAAACAACACCAATCCTTCCGCTTCCATAATGCTGCTACTGTCCATCCTTGTTGCTCGACAACATCGGCAATTTGATCGGCTTGTGTCAGAAGAATACCACTCAGAACTGCCCAGCTTTTGTCGTGGGTAATTTGATTAAACTGGGGGAATAATTCCACGATGGTATCAGCCAGAATATTACAAATGATGCCATCAAAAATTTCATTTTCGGCAATTAGCTTTTCAATGCTACCATCCCGCACAATAATACTATCTCGATTGATTCCATTTAATTGACAATTACTACGACAAGTTTTGGTAGCCAAGGCATCAGTATCTACGGCATAAACTTTTTTCGCGCCAAGCAAAACAGAGCCCAAAGACAAAATACCTGAACCACAACCGATATCGGCTATAGTTTGATGTTTAGTATCTCCAGAGAGTCGCATCTCTAATGATTCTAGACATAGCTGTGTTGTCGGGTGAGTGCCTGTACCAAAGGCTGCTCCTGGATCGAGGCGTAAGATTAATCTGTCGCATTTTTCTGGAGGAGTTTCCCAAGCAGGATAAATTAAAAAGCGATCGCCAATTTCCATTGGCTGCCAATAGTCTTTCCAACCACTTGCCCAATCTTCTTCATCAATTAATTGCCATTGAGCTTCAGGAACAGATACTTCCAATAATTTGGCATCTTGTTCTAACCAGAGAGAGAGCGCAGCCAAATCTAACAACTGAGTGTCGATTTCAGGAATATAGCTTTTGATTAGAATCTGTTGATCACTAGACTCTGATTCTAAGCTTTGCTCATCATTTAAAACTTTGACTTTGATCGCTGTCCCTGAACAGCCAAATTTTTCGAGTCGCCAAAAGACAGATTCTTCTAAAACTGGCTCGCATTTGACAATGATCTCCCACCAACGATTAGACATGAATTTTATAGGTTGTGAGCTATATTAAAAATTATCTTAGTTGAACCGCAAGAACTTAATCTTAATCCACTGTTAAAGAAGATTGCATTACTTTTATGCCACAAATTTCTATAGTTTCAAGCTAAATGAGTTTATCTTGGAGTTTATTAAGAATAATACTTGAGACTACGATTATGACCAATACCAAATTAATTATTTGGTCTAGGTTTGATTGTCTATTAAATAATCTGGGTTTAAAGTATATATCTTCCCTACTGTATGTCAAGATTTTAGCTTTATCTACTATTTGTTTGGTTCGTTAGTAATAGTTTTCCCAATAAGCTCAAAAAACTTAGCTTTCTAATTTATTTAAACGTTAATATGTTTGAACTTAAAAATTACTTGTAGTACAAAAACAAAGTTAGTGCAAAAATCCACCAACTTTGAATTTATCAACTAAGCATTTTGGCTTTAGTTCAAAGATATTCTACTTACTATTTGCAAGAAAGCACTACCAGCAATATATTAGTTAGCAAACTGAAAGTTTTAAATTGAGAGTTTAACCGTATAAGCATCTCTAATACCGTCAACTTTAATAATCTCTTGTAAGATTCCTTCTGGCAGAGGGTCATCTAAGCTTAAGACCATCACAGCTTCACCCCGAACAATTTTACGTCCTACCTGCATACTGGCAATATTGACGTTATAGCTACCTAACAAAGAGCCAATTTTACCGATAATTCCTGGCATATCTCGATGCAAGGTAAACAACATGTTGTCATTTGGGGGAACATTAATGGGAAACTCGTCTAAATTAGTAATTCTAATTTCGCCTTCACTCAATAAAGCTCCTGTAACAGAGTGTTTACCGTTAGCTCCTTGAGCCTCAATGTGTAGTGACCCTCCAGAATAATCACGGGTTGAAATATCTTTAGTTTCAATTACCCTAATACCTCGTTCTTGGGCTTCAATGGCTGCATTGACGTAATTGACCCGTTCTCTTAAAGCTTGAGAAAGTAATCCTTTTAAAGCAGCAACAATGATGGGCTGACTATCATTATTAGCTAACTCTCCCTGTAAACGGATATTTAACTCATCAATTCTACCTCCAGCCAGTTGACCAGCCATTGTACCTAATGTCTCTGCTAGTCTTAGATATGGTCTAAGTTTTTGCATAACATCTGGATTTAAACCAGGAATGTTAACCGCAGAACGGGCAGGTAGCCCTAATAAAACATCTCTAATTTGCTCTGCCACGTCAACTGCCACATTTACCTGTGCTTCAGCCGTAGATGCTCCCAAATGGGGAGTTAAAACTAGATTAGAACCGACAGCTGTTAAAGGTGATTCTCCTAGAGGTTCGCCACTATAAACATCTAGTGCTGCACCACCAATTTTTTCGGCTTGAAGTGCTTCAGCTAAAGCTGCTTCATCAATAATACCGCCACGAGCGCAGTTAATAATTCTGACGTGGGGCTTCATTTTGGCGAGAGCTTCAGCGTTAATTAAATTAGCGGTTTCGGGAGTCTTAGGGATGTGTAGCGTAATATAATCTGACTCCCTAAATAATAAGTCTAGGTCTACCAGACTACAGCCTAATCTTTCTGCTCGTTCTGTAGACACAAAAGGATCGTATGCCAGCAACTTCATTTCCATTGCCCTAGCTACTTTAGCCACATGAGCGCCAATTTTGCCCAGACCAACAACACCCAAAGTTTTTTTGTATACTTCATTTCCCACAAACTTTTTCCGTTCCCACTTGCCGTTTTTGACGGATTGGTTAGCATCAGGAATCTGACGAGAAAGAGCGAGCATCATTGCTAAAGCATGTTCTGCAGCAGCGATCGTGTTTCCCTCTGGAGAGTTGACCACGACAATACCATTGCGAGTAGCAGCCTTAACATCAATGTTATCTACGCCGACTCCTGCCCGTCCAATAATTTTTAGATTTTTCCCAGCCTCAATTACTTCTGCTGTAACTTGAGTACCCGATCGCAGCATTAAAGCATCATACTCGGGAATTATTTTGATTAGCTCTTCTAAAGGCAGTTTGGTTTTTACATCTACCTCTGCTACTTGAGAGATGATATCAATACCAACTTGATCGATAGGATCGGAAACGAGAACTTTTGCCATAGTCATGAATTGTTGTCTAATTCCCTAGAATCTTGTAGTGGTGTTACCTATAAGCTCAGTCTTTCAACGGTAAACTCAGCGTATTTGCCAGTTTTCACCATGTTGTTATTTGCTTTAGGTTTAATGTCTGATATTAAGTGCAGTAGATTATTTTAAAGGGAAATGGAACTCTTATTATTGATTCGTTAACAAGATTTTTAGTTTGTTAAAACTTGCTAATTTAGTTTACGGAATTTAGAGCAAAAGTTACATTTTTCTGACATTTCTCTTGTTCGTTAGTTTTATTTAGACTTCATTGGGTAATTGTCTCGCTAATGCTTCAATTGTCTGACGTACCCCAACCAGAATTTTTTTCCACCACAAGAATTTGCCTGAAGTCGATTTTGGCTCTGATGAATTACCATTATACTGGTTGGTAGGGACAGCGATCGCGACCTTGTCAGGTTCGACAACTTCGACCGACTCCGAGGGAGGAATGATAATCTCAACTATTGGTGGGGACTCTTTGGGAGCTGACTCGGTAATTACGATCTTACTGGCGGTAGGCTTTGATTCAAGCTTAATAGCAGCAGTTTTTGGATCAGCTGGGGAATTGGAAAATGCTAATGAATCGCTGTCAGTTTTATTATTAACGGCAGGATCAATATTTTCTCCATTTTTGTCTGTGGGTTCTATTTTTACCTCAGATACTTTATTTGCTTTATTTACTTCATTTGAAACTATAGTCTGAGGATTGCTGGGTTGCCTCAAAGCAGATTTTCCTGCTGAAGTTTTTTCTTTTTGGGGAATAGTAATTGCTAATTTTTCTGACTGATTATCTTGATTAGTAGTTACAGAATCAGCCGAGGGTAATTGTTGAGGAATGGGTTCTAACTCCTTAAGGGGAGTAATTTTAGGTTTAGTATTCTCTTCAGTCTTTTTTTCATGATCTTCAAAATCAATAATTTCTGGAGTTTCTGACGGCTGGAGGTAATAACTCTGCTTCACTATCGATTGAGCATCATCAAAAGTTATTTTATTGGTGATTAATTTGGCTAGGTTATCTTGCTGTTGTGGATCATAAGTAAATACCCTGACAGTATTATTAAAAGTATTTTCGATGGTATTGCCAAACTTATCTATTAGCTCTAGTTGAACCCAATTTTCTCCTGGTTCAAATCCAGTTAAATAGTATGGCTGCCAATCTTCAATGATAAAACTCGTCCCATTAATGGTTGCTTTAACCAGCAATTTTTGCTCGTCGGGATTATTTTTAGCGATCGCCTTTGGGCTGGCGAAGCCAATCGCCGAGTCATCTTGATGAAGATAAAAATCCAGTAGCACTGGTTCTGCACCATAAGTTCCTGTCGGACTACTGTAGGTTAACAGTGGCAGGTTAGAATTAGGACGATTAGTATTAGTCTGAGTTAATACGTTAAACGTAGTTTGAGCATAGGCTTCCTCATTTTTAAAACTCTCTCCCCAAGGACTTACGGCAAATACTCTGATGGTGTGAGTTCCTGGAGCAAGATTTTTGATGATTATTGGTTCATCCAAACTATAAATTGACTGAAATGGTTCGTTATCAACGATCAAATTTAAATGATTCCCCAGATGAAGTCGATCATCTTGAAATATAGGCAGATCTTCTACTGTTAATTTGATGACAACATCCGTTTGGTTTAAGGTTTTGTCTGCTTGAGGAGCAGCAATTTTTACCTGTGGACTGTATTGTTTAAGTTCTTGATGTAACTCTTGGATGATTTGTGGTGATGCTACTTCAGCTAAATTGCTATTGGTATTGGCTGAGTCAATAGTTTGAACAGAGCGATCCCGCACCGTGGGCGAAGCCCAATCGCCAATTGCAGAATTGTCCAACTTAAGCTGTGAGCAACTAAGCAAACAATTAAGCACCAAGATCGAGATGATTGTCCTAACAGTTTTCATGAAAATATCTACCGATAAAATTACCAATAATCAAGCTGGTTGTTTCTGAACTGAGCCGAATAATCTTTATCCTCTTAATAAATTAAATCAGGATCTAGAGAATTTAGACTCGATGATTCATATTGTCTTTTGTAAAGATAGGTTTTGTTTTGTATACTTTTACCGAAAAACAGTGGCGGTGGAAACCCTTTTAAACCAATAATCACGCCCATTTAAAATTTTGTTAAGCTTTACTAGGTTTGCTGAGTTCTGAGTCATATGATCATATACAGTAATGCCTGTAGCTTGAAATAAAAAACCTATTAAGGGAGAGCAAGCTAAGGTTATATAAAAAGCAGTGATTTTTTTGATCTCTCTTTTTACATAATAAAAAACCTGTTCTTCAGAATAGGAAAATCTAAATCTAAAATCTATTGCCCTGAGAGGAGAATCCTCATGACAATTAGTCCTCAAAAAGACGAGGCGAAAGTCAAGGTAACAGTTGATGTAGATCCAGTCCCAACTTCTTTCGAGAAATGGGGCAAGCCAGGTCACTTTGACCGAACTTTAGCCAGAGGTCCTAAAACAACCGCTTGGATTTGGAATCTTCACGCTGATGCTCATGATTTTGACAGTCATACCAGTGACTTAGAAGATATTTCGCGAAAAATATTCAGCGCTCATTTTGGTCATTTAGCAGTGGTTTTCGTTTGGCTAAGTGGAATGTATTTCCACGGAGCTCGCTTTTCCAACTATGAAGCTTGGTTAACCGATCCTACTGTAATCAAACCTAGCGCCCAGGTAGTTTGGCCCATTGTTGGGCAAGATATCCTTAATGCTGATGTTGGTGGTGGTTTCCACGGAATTCAAATCACATCAGGTTTCTTTTATCTTTGGAGAGCTTCTGGATTTACTAATAGCTTTCAGTTGTACTGCACAGCTATTGGTGGGTTAGTTATGGCAGCTTTGATGATCTTTGCTGGCTGGTTTCACTACCACAAAAGAGCTCCTAAGCTAGAGTGGTTTCAAAATGTGGAATCAATGATGAACCACCATTTAGCTGGTTTATTAGGCTTAGGCTGTCTTGGCTGGGCTGGTCATCAGATCCACGTATCTCTGCCAATCAACAAAATGTTGGATGCAGGAGTGGCAGCAGCAGATATTCCTCTGCCACACGAGTTCATCTTGAATAGAGATTTGATGACGGAATTATACCCAAGTTTTGCAGAAGGGCTTCGACCTTTCTTCACCCTAAACTGGGGCGTATATTCTGACTTTTTAACTTTTAAAGGTGGTTTGAACCCCGTAACTGGTGGCTTGTGGTTATCTGATACAGCACATCATCACTTGGCTCTTGCCGTACTGTTTATTATTGCTGGTCATATGTACCGTACCAATTTTGGTATTGGTCACAGTATGAAAGAAATTTTAGACGGTCACAAAGGCGATCCTCTGTTGTTTGGTGGAGAAGGTCACAGAGGTCTATATGAGATCTTGACAACTTCTTGGCATGCTCAATTGGCAGTTAACTTAGCCATGCTTGGTTCTCTGACAATTATCGTGGCACAGCATATGTACGCCATGCCTCCATATCCTTACATGGCGATCGACTATGCGACTCAAATATCGCTCTTTACCCATCACATGTGGATTGGTGCCTTCTTAATAGTTGGTGCAGGAGCGCACGCCGCGATCTATATGGTGCGTGACTATGATCCAGCTAAGAATGTAAATAACGTGGTTGACCGCGTACTTCGTGTTCGCGACGCAATTATTTCACACCTTAACTGGGTATGTATCTTCCTCGGCTTCCATAGCTTTGGTTTATACATTCATAACGACACCATGAGAGCTTTGGGTCGTCCCCAAGACATGTTCTCGGATACGGCGATTCAACTCCAGCCAATCTTTGCTCAGTGGGTGCAAAACATACATACTTTGGCACCAGGAACTACTGCTCCTACAGCGATCGAGCCAGTAAGCTATGCTTTTGGCGGTGGTATCGTAGCGGTTGGTGGCAAGGTGGCAATGATGCCTATTGCTCTAGGTACGGCTGACTTTATGGTTCACCATATTCACGCTTTTACTATCCATGTAACGGCTCTAATTCTTTTGAAAGGTGTTCTCTACGCTCGTAGCTCTCGCCTGATTCCAGATAAAGCCAATCTAGGTTTCCGCTTCCCTTGTGACGGTCCTGGTCGTGGTGGTACTTGCCAAGTATCAGCTTGGGATCATGTGTTCTTAGGCTTATTCTGGATGTACAACTCGATTTCTGTGGTAATTTTCCACTTTAGTTGGAAAATGCAGTCAGATGTTTGGGGAACGGTATCTCCTGACGGTACGGTATCTCACATTACCGCTGGTAATTTTGCTCAAAGTGCTATTTGTATCAACGGTTGGCTGCGTGACTTCTTGTGGGCGCAAGCTTCCCAAGTTATTAATAGCTACGGCTCGGCTCTATCTGCTTATGGCATCATGTTCCTGGCAGGTCACTTCGTGTTTGCCTTCAGCTTAATGTTCCTCTTTAGTGGACGTGGCTACTGGCAAGAATTGATTGAGTCTATTGTTTGGGCGCACAACAAACTGAAAGTAGCTCCAGCTATTCAACCTCGCGCTTTGAGTATTACTCAAGGTCGTGCAGTAGGTGTAGCTCACTATTTATTAGGAGGAATTGTTACTACATGGGCATTCTTCTTAGCTAGAACGCTATCGTTGTAGCTGTTTCCAAAGCAAAGTCAATCTTTCAAGATAGTTCAGTCTGTCTTGTGAGATTGGCAAAGCTAAATCGCGATCTTACGCTTCGGCTGAGAAATAATCGCAATCAACAAATTCAACGGTAGTTAAACTAAAATTTAAATATTTAAATTTAGATATTTAGATTTAAAGCTTCAGCAACCGTGTTTTAACAAAACTACTATCTAGCAATATTTAACAATAATAAATATTGACGGTAGTAACTAAAAGCCAGAAATGAGTAGCAAATAGTTATATTTAGCTCATTTTCAACCTTTACAGGAGAATTCTACCCATAACTTATGGCAACTAAATTTCCCAAATTTAGCCAGGATCTCGCCCAAGACCCGACCACTCGTCGGATCTGGTATGGAATTGCCACTGCTCATGACTTTGAGCTGCATGATGGTATGACTGAGGAAAATCTTTACCAAAAGATTTTTGCCTCCCACTTTGGTCATATTGCCATTATCTTCTTGTGGACTTCCGGTACTCTGTTCCATGTAGCTTGGCAAGGTAACTTTGAACAGTGGATTAAAGATCCTTTAAACACAAGTCCCATCGCTCATGCGATTTGGGATCCTCACTTTGGCTCAGGAGCAATCGATGCATTTACTCAAGGTGGAGCTTCTAACCCAGTAAACATTGCCTACTCTGGGGTTTACCACTGGTTTTACACTATTGGTATGACTAGTAACCAGGAATTATATCAAGGGTCGATCTTCTTATTGCTCTTGTCTTCTGTTTTCTTGTTTGCTGGTTGGCTACATTTACAGCCAAAATTCCGTCCTAGCTTGGCATGGTTCAAAAATGCTGAGTCTCGCCTCAATCACCACTTAGCTGGTTTGTTTGGGGTAAGTTCTTTGGCTTGGACTGGACACCTAGTTCACGTTGCTATTCCCGAATCTCGCGGACAGCATGTGGGTTGGGATAACTTCCTTTCTACTCCTCCTCATCCCGCTGGTTTAGGACCGTTTTTTAGTCTGAACTGGGGTGTATATGCTCAGAACCCTGACACTGCTGGCCATGTGTTTGGAACTTCTGAAGGAGCAGGAACAGCTATCTTAACTTTCTTAGGTGGTTTTCATCCCCAAACCGAGTCTCTTTGGTTGACAGATATTGCTCATCACCACTTGGCGATCGCAGTTATCTTTATCATTGCTGGACATATGTACCGTACTAATTTCGGTATTGGTCATAGCATTAGAGAGATTCTGGACACTCATAAGCCTCCTCAAGGCGGTTTGGGGGAAGGACACAAAGGAATGTATGACACTTTGAATAACTCCCTTCACTTCCAGTTAGCGTTGGCTCTGGCTAGTTTAGGTACGGTTACTTCCTTGGTGGCACAACACATGTATTCTTTGCCCTCCTATGCATTTATTGCGAGGGACTATACAACTCAAGCAGCTTTATATACTCACCATCAATATATTGCTGGATTCTTGATGGTTGGTGCGTTTGCTCACGGTGCGATCTTTTTAGTTAGAGATTACGATCCCGAAGCCAACAAAAACAATGTACTTTCGAGAGTTTTGCAGCACAAAGAAGCGATTATATCTCACTTAAGTTGGGTATCCCTCTTCCTTGGCTTCCATACTTTGAGTTTGTACGTACACAATGACGTAGTAGTAGCCTTTGGTACTCCAGAAAAGCAAATTTTGATCGAGCCTGTGTTTGCACAGTTTGTTCAAGCCGCCTCTGGAAAAGCTCTCTATGGCTTTGATGTTTTGCTTTCTAACCCTGATAGTATTACCCAAACTGGTGCAGCTTGGCTACCTGGCTGGCTAGATGCGATTAATAGCGGCACAAACTCTTTGTTCCTCACCATTGGACCTGGAGATTTCTTGGTTCACCATGCGATCGCTTTAGGGTTACACACCACAGTTTTAATCTTGGTCAAAGGTGCTTTAGATGCCCGTGGATCCAAGCTAATGCCAGACAAGAAAGACTTCGGTTTTGCTTTCCCTTGTGATGGTCCTGGTCGTGGCGGTACTTGTGATATCTCAGCGTGGGATTCCTTCTACCTAGCGATGTTCTGGATGCTTAATACCTTGGGCTGGTTAACCTTCTACTGGCATTGGAAACACCTTGGTGTTTGGCAGGGTAACGTGGCTCAGTTCAATGAAAACTCTACTTACCTAATGGGTTGGTTCCGTGATTATCTCTGGGCAAATTCTGCTCAATTGATTAACGGCTATAACCCTTATGGTGTTAATAACCTTTCTGTTTGGGCTTGGATGTTCCTCTTTGGACACCTAGTTTGGGCAACTGGTTTCATGTTCCTCATCTCTTGGCGTGGTTACTGGCAAGAGTTGATCGAAACTATTGTTTGGGCGCATGAACGTACTCCTCTAGCTAACCTAGTTCGCTGGAAAGACAAGCCAGTTGCTATGTCCATTGTTCAAGGTCGTGTAGTTGGTCTGGCTCACTTTACAGTGGGTTACATCCTGACCTATGCCGCCTTCCTAATTGCTTCGACTGCTGGTAAATTTGGTTAAACATAACTAAGATTTGCTAGTTAAAAAAGTAATCTTTCCCTCATCCTTACGATGAGGGATTTTTTCTGAATATTCAGAAAATCAACATAAAAATTCCTCTGCTAAAATCAGGCAGAGGATCAAAAAATAAAGCGCAATCCTAAGCTGCTACCTCTTGCCTAGCTAAAAGAACAGGACAAGGTGCTTTGATACGAATATAGTCAGATAAAGAACTACCTAATAAACGCTCAATATCTGGAAGGCTTTTAGCAATAGAAGGACGACGTTCAGGAGAACCCAAAACTAACAGGTCAATATTTCTAGCTTCAGCTAGACTACAGATCTTCTGTGCTGGTCTACCACCTGTTACCAAACAGCGATATTGCAAACCCATACGTTTGACTTTGGCGATCGCTGGCGCTAAAATCGGATTACTTTCCATATCTGCTTGAGATAAGTTCACATTGGGATCTAAATCTGGATTAACCCTAGTCAAAAAGATCTCTGCATCTTGATAACCCTGTAGTAGAGATAAGGTAATTTCTAAAGCATAGTTTGCCGCAGGAGATTTATCGAGCGCCACCATAACTCGCTTGAGTTTTTTGATATAAATATCATCTTTTACCAACAACATTGAGCGATCGGTCAATTGAAATACATATTGACTCACAGAATTACTGAGAATCGACTGTAATTTACCTAAACCCCGCGAACCCATGATAATTAGATCGGCATCAACTTCTTGTGCTACCTTCAGCACAGTAGTTTTGGGTTCACCTTCCTCAACCTTGCAGCTAGCTTCATCGCAATTTGTCCCTAGTTTCGCCACCAATTCACCAATTTTTGCTTGAGCTTCTTCTTGGGCTGCCGATTCTTCTTGGGTGGTTTTTGGCGAAATCACCTTCAAAATTGATACTTGAGCATTCTTAGTGGCGGGAAGCTCTAATAGTATTTTGAGCATATCTTGAGCATTTTCTGCTCCAGAATCAGCGTATAGAATTTTGTTAATCATTTGTAAATTTACATTGTGATTTAATACCCGATGTATCTAGGTTACTGCTAATCATGACCTTCAAGATTATGAAAACTTATAAAACTTAATGACTAAGATGGAGTATTAAAATATTATTAAATGATCCAAGGTCAAAGCTTAGTCGCCCCTGTGAAACAGCGAAAAATAATTTTTATGACTTATCACTCAGAAATTAGTAGGTATGATTTGGAAGTTATCAAAGTAGAATATGGGATTAACTTTAATCTACTGAAATGTTAGGTAGATTTAGATCTGGTGAACCCTAAAATTTGAATAGAGCAACATGAATTCTCCCTCAATGACCCAGCAGTCTGTTTTAGATGCCTTAAAGCGTTTGATTGAAGTAGTTGCTCAACTGAGATCCCCAAATGGGGGATGTCCTTGGGACTTGGCACAAACACCTCAGACTTTAATTCCCTACGTGATTGAAGAGGCTTACGAGGTGGTAGACGCGCTGCAAGCAGGAAACCAACAAGCGATCGCCGAAGAGTTAGGGGATTTATTGCTACAGGTGGTGTTGCAGACTCAAATCGCTAGTGAACATCAAAATTTTACTTTGGAGGATGTTGCTCAAGGTATTACGGCTAAGTTGATTCGTCGTCATCCCCATGTCTTTGGCGATGTACAGGTTAACAGTGCTGCCGAAGTTAATCAAAATTGGGAAGAGATTAAAGCAGCCGAAAAAGGGGAAAGTCCTGAACAAGCAAACTTACTTAGTCGGAAACTCGATCGCTATGCTCGTAGTCTTCCTCCCTTAACGGCAGGTATGAAAATATCAATTAAGGCAGCAGCAGCAGGTTTTGAATGGTCAGATATTGACGGAGTTTGGAGCAAATTTACTGAAGAGTTGGGAGAGTTCCAAGAGGCTCTAACGACCAACGATAAAACTCATCAACAGGAAGAATTAGGCGATTTACTCTTCACGATTATTAATCTTGCTCGTTGGTACGATTTAGACCCTTTTGCTGCTTTACAGGGAACAAACCGCCGTTTTATTCAACGCCTAGAGCTGATGGAAAAGTTCGCCCCTCGTCCTTTAACAGAATATGATTTAGAAAAATTAGAATCTTTGTGGCAACAAGCCAAGACACAGTTAAAACATGGCACACAAGAACAGAATTTAACATGACCACATACGACTGGATAGTAATTGGGGCAGGAATAACTGGTGCTAGTCTCGCCTATGAATTGAGTCGACAAAACCTGACAGTCTTGCTGTTAGAAAAAGATCCCCAGCCAGATAATGCCACTCTATATAGTTACGGCGGTTTAGCCTATTGGTCAGGCACGGACGAACTTACTTGTACTCTTGCTCAAGAAGGTATTGAACTACATCGCGATTTAAGTGTCGAACTAGATGCAGATACGGAATTTAGGGAATTGGATTTAGTTTTAACTATTGATCGCCAAGATGATCCTGAAGCCATAGCGCAGAATTATGAGCGCTTTGCGATTACTCCAGAATTACTTAACGTCCAGGATGCTTGTACTCTAGAGCCATTGCTGAATCCTAATGCCATTTCAGGAGTTCTTAAGCTACCTCATGCTCATATCCAGGCACAAAAGACCACTAATGCCTACATTCAAGCCATGATTCGTCATAGAGGAAAGGTGATCTATGAGCAGGTGGTAGGGCTGGTGCGCCAAGGCAATAGAATTACTGGCGTTACTACCAAGACAAATATTTATTCTGGGAATAATACTATTGTTTGTGCGGGAGGATTATCGCAATCGCTATTGCAGCAAGCAGGGATTAAAGTAAATAATTATTTTACTCACGCGCAGCTAATTATGACTCCTCCCGTAGATTTGGAGTTGGCTACCGTAGTGATGCCTGCCGTTCAGCAGAGATTTAGGCTAGAAGCTCAACCAGCTGCTATAGATCCTGGACATCAATCAACCAGGGTAATCTTAGACCCTGGAGCAGTTCAGTTTATGGATGGTAGTCTTTGTCTGGGTCAAATTAGCTCCATCACCGAAAACCCCCAGGCTAAATTTGATTTAGCGATCGCTGAAGCTCAAATTCGCCAACAGGTAGGTAATGTCTTACCTTTACTAGAAGATCTTCCAGGTACTTGTCATAGTTGTTTGGTAGCGTTTAATAATCAAGGAATTGCTTTGGTCGGAAATTTAGCCGACATTTCAGGACTGTATCTGTTTTCTGGCTTTACTAATACCTTGGTCTATGCGCCTGTTGTGGCTAGACGTTTTGCCCAAGCTCAAACAGGAGCAGCAGATCAAATTATCGAGCAGCTACAGCTAACTGTAAATAAAGTTGCTTCGCTTCAGCTATAAGCTTTTCCTTGATGGCACAGATCAAGAGAGGCTAGGTACGAGACTAAATTAATGTTGTAAGTGTTGTAGCCAGCTTCTCGTTCCAAATGATAGACAAGAGCGACTAGCAATCTTTGCTGCCCGCTTTAAAGCAGTAGTAAAATTATCCTGCAAAATATAATGACAAAATGCACCATGAAAAATATCCCCTGCGCCTAAAGTATCCACAGGCTTGATTGCAGGGACAGGGATAGTAGAGTTGCGGTCTTGCTCTCGATATCTAATTGCTTGCTCTCCTTGAGTGATGGCAATGTATTTTATGCCACAATCTTGTAAAAAATCAAACACATCTTCTCTCTGCTGACATGGTGGGGGGTAAAAGTTGGCTGAACAAATAGCGTAGTCTACCCAGAAAAGCAATTCCTCTAGTCCTGGTTTCCAGCTACCACCATCAAGAATAACAGGAATTTGTCTGGTTTTAGCGATCGCCGCAACTTTCAAACTAACCTCTAGCTGATGTCCATCAAGTAAAACCAGATCGATATTAGTCAGCAAATCTGGTGCAACTATTTCAGGGTTAGCCTGAGACTTTACTGCATTGAGGGAAATAATTGAACGCTCTCCCGTAGCTGCGGTGACAATAATCGAGGACACAGGAGGAGTATCGCTCTTGTCTGGTATTAAATCTACTGTGGCAACACCCTGCTGTGCTAGATCGCTTTTGATTAATTCAGTTAACGGATGTTTTCCTAGTACAGAAAGTAATTTAGCTTGATTGCCAAAATAGTTAAAAGTAACAGCAGCATTAGTTGCGGGTCCTCCTGCTACCGTAAGATATTCCTGCGCCACTAGTTTTTGATTTGCTTGCACAGGGCGATCGCTTAAGTAAATAAAATCTAAGGTGGTTAAACCTACAAATAGCCCTCGATATGTCATGAGGCAGTTTTGAAATTAAGATACCGATATTTAACCTGTAAATATTTAACCTGCAAATTTGTCAATTTAGTCAGGCAACAAACTTTATTTTACAGCGATCGCCCATTTTAGTGAGCATTGAGGTTTTATCGCTGCTTAGACAATATCAAACTGCTCACCTGTAACCACATCAGCACTGCTACCGCTAGCAATATCAACATCGTTTAAAGTCACTTGTTGACCAAAAATATCTGTTACCACCAAATCTTGTGCTTCTGATATAGCAGAGCCAGTATTCAAGACAAAACGATTATCCGACCCTCGTTCCAAAGGAACTAGACTACCATCCTCTTCCAGTAAATCGACGCTTTCGACTGGATTGCGATGATTATTAAGTCTAATAGCTCCATAATAGGGATTAGATTCGGGGATGCCCTCAACTACAATACCTTGACCAATACTGTTACCATAAGGAGTCACAAAATTGTCATCGGGACTAATTAATTTATATTCTATATCTACTACCCCGTCTACAGGATCGGCAACTTCAAAAAATGCTTCTGCACTAAGGTCTAAGCCATCAGCGCGTTCATATAACAGATCTGAAACTTGAACTATAATAGGTGCAGCGCCATCTGTTTGTTTAGGACCTGACACCTCCAAAAAAGCTCCACTAGCTTCAGATGCATTCCACTGAACATTATTAATGGCGGTAATACCGGCTAATGCGTCTCCAGAAAGAACGTCATAACCAGAGTTACCTTTTCCTCCCGCAGGATTAGCTGCATCGTAGAAAGTTGCTCTACCCTGATAGGTCTGACCTGATTCTAGCTCTGGACTGATATTAACGTCGATTGGTTGTTGGACGTTGGGTACTACTGCTTGCATGTCTTTAAATTCTCATAATGAGGTGTAACGATCCATGCCTAAATACCTAAGAAACTGCCAAGTAACCTTAAGTTGTTTTTTGTGAATCGTTAACCAGTTTATATTTACCAATAGTTCTGGACGTTACCAAAATGATGTAAATTTTTGGTCAAGACATTTAGATAAAATATTTAATATTAGCGATTGAGTCCTAGTAAATTACTAGTTTTTTTAAGTAAAAAAAGCAAGGGTACTCGTGCTGAGATCCTTGCTAACGAAGATTTATCACCAAGTTTATAGCTTAGAGCTAGGGCGAAGCTCCTTTGTCGATCGCTTTCTCCTCAAGTAGTTATGAATTTGCCCAATCTCTTGCCCATTCAAGCACTTTTTGCACTTCTGACATAGTAGTAGCCTGACAATAAAGACGTAATACAGGTTCAGTGCCACTAAAGCGAATTAACAACCAAGTGTTATCATCCATTCTGAATTTGTAACCATCAACGTCAAGACAATCTACGACGGACATTCCAGCAACTTCTTGAGGAGTTTCTTGTTGCAAACGTGCTAATAACTTGGCGCGAACTTCCATGTTTGCTAAGGGGAGATCGATGCGATCGTAATGCGCAGTAAAATCGGTCTTTTGCTGTAATCGCCTATAGATTGCGCCCAGCTCTTCTCCCGACTCAACTACTGCTTCTAGGACGTACAAAGCCGATAAGAGGGCATCACGTTCGGGTATATGGGTGCCATAACCGATACCTCCTGATTCTTCTCCACCAATCATTACTTCTGCCTGAAGCATCCTATCGCCAATATATTTATAACCAATTGGCGTTTCATATACCGATCGCTCATAGCATTTAGCTAAGCGAGGAATCAGATCCGAACCACTAACAGTTTTAACAATCTCTCCAGTAAAACCTTTGCGTTCTGCCAAATGCTCAATCAAAATCGGAATTAATACCTGCGAACTGAGAAAATTTCCTGCTGCATCAGCCCCTGCAATGCGATCGCTATCGCCATCAAATACTAACCCTACCCGCAGACTATGAGGGTAATCTTTAGCCCCTGCTTTAATTGCTTTGAAAAAATCAGGTAGATATTTCGGTAGAGGTTCAGGTGCGCCACCGCCAAATAAAGGATCGCGATCGCTATTTATTTCTGATACAGGACACCCTAATAGACGTTCCATTCCCGAAGCTGCTGCACCGTGCATTACATCCACATAGACCTTCAGTTTCTCGGCAACAATAGCGCTTTTAATTGCTGCAATATCAACTTTTTGCTGCAACCCCTGACAATAACTTGCCCACGGATCAAACATCTCTAGCTTACCTGGCTTTTCGGCGGGAGGTAAAGACTGACCAAGTTTAGCCTCGATTTGTTCGGTAATTTCTGGTGGCACAGATCCACCAAAAGCACTTTTAACTTTTAATCCCAAATATGTAGCAGGATTATGAGATGCCGTCATCACAATTGCACCCAGAGCATGATGAGCTTTCGCTGCCCAACTAAAGGCAGGAGTGGGGGCAAAACACTCAGACAATAAAACATCAAATCCCGCTTCTTGTATTACTGTTGCGGTTAACTTAGCAAAATCTTCTGCCATAAAGCGGCGATCGTAACCTACAATCACAGTACGATTATTAGCAATATCTCCGTAGTTATCTGCCAAAACTTGAGCTGCCAGTGGTGCTAGCATAGCAACACGTTCAAAAGTAAAGTCAGCCGCAATCACTCCACGCCAACCATCCGTACCAAACTTGATGGGATTAACAGTAAAAGCCATAAAACTAAAAATTTAGTAACTTTAGAAATAACACCTTCCAGATTAACTGTTTCTACGGGGTTTGAAAACTACAAAGTTACACTCGTTTGGCGATCGCAATTAGTTATAATTATTACTGCAAGTTTTGTCCAAAATTCATCTGCTTGATTAAGCTATGGATTGAATACTTGACGGTTGATGGTCTAGATTTAACTAAAGGTATGCTTTAAACTTCTTCCGATTCAAGCCGTTGTTCAACATTTTCTTCGCTCAACTCTAAATTTTTTAATAAATCTATTAATCTCATACGCTCAATATAGGGCCAACCACCTTTTTCCTCTATATCTTTAACAAACTGATATAAATCATGGCGCGTTTGTGGTAATGCTGATTCAAAATAATTAATTCTAATTTGACGATGAATCTGTTCCAAATCTCGTAACAATGATAGTAAGAAAAGACTGTCGTTTTGGTTTTCTTTTGCCAAGGCACAAAGATCTTGAGCTGTGTCCGTTAATAAGCTGATTGAATCGATTGCGTTGATGTCTTGATCTTGAGTCATGTACCCCAAATGAGCTTAAAAATGAACTTTGTCTACTTTATACAAGATGTACACTAATCTTAAACTGATTACAGAACAGTTGTTAACAAATTAGATAGCTTGTTGAATAGAATATTTTTGGGCGATCGGCTTATTATGTAGTCCTTCTTTGGTAGAGTAGATAGCATCTATAAAAATGGCTAATTTCATATGAACAGCCTATTTGCAGCATCTTTCGCTCTCGATGTTAAATTTAAAATTGACAAAATGAAGTTGATTATGAGAAACCGTTCAATTATTGCTTGTTTCCTAGCATTATGTTTAGGAGTACTAACCGCCTGTAGTAATTCTAGTGATGTCAGCAGAAATGAGCTGACCTATGACGATATTGTCAATACTGGAATTGCCAACACTTGCTTAGAATTACCCGATAGTAGTCGTGGCACTATTGCTATTGAATCAGGTAAAAAATATGCTATCCGCGATTTGTGTATAGAACCTAGAGAATATTTCGTTAAAGAAGAACCCGTTAGCAAACGTCAAAAAGCTGAATACATCCAAGGTAAGTTATTGACTAGGTATACTTCTAGTCTCGACCAGATTCAAGGAACTATTGACAGTAATGCTGATGGAACTTTAACCTTTACTGAAATTGATGGGATTGATTTTCAACCTGCTACTGTTTTGTTACCTGGTGGAAAAGAAGTTCCCTTCATGTTTACGATCAAGCAATTCCAAGGAACTACTACAGCAAGTGCAGACAGCATTAATACCTCAACTGACTTTGAAGGTGAATTTAACGTTCCTTCCTATCGCGGACAAGTTTTCCTCGATCCCAAAGGACGTAGCCTCGCTAGTGGTTACGACAATGCTGTAGCGTTGCCTGGACTAGCAGATGACCAAAGATTTTCTAATGCCAACGTTAAAGAATTTGTTTCCCGCAAAGGCAAAATGTCGCTTAACGTCACTAAAATTGATGGTGACACAGGAGAAATTGCTGGGGTATTTGAAAGTGAACAGCCTTCTGCCACTGACTTAGGCGCCGAAGAACCAGAAGAAGTTAAAGTTCGTGGTATTTTCTACGGCAGAGTTGTCTCAAACGCCTAAAAACAAATCCATTGCCCCAGAAATCTTGAGTAGAGTGGCAATTAACCGCAAGCAAATTAGGTCTATTAGGGGCAAATGCCCCTTTTTTGTGCCTATACTTGCTTTAGAAGAGCAAAAGCTAAAAGCTTTTTTGATAACCATTGATTCCGCATTAGTAATGTCATCTTTTTGCTCCAGAATCACCAATAAAAACTCGTACCTATGTTTTATTGTTCTGCAAGTCTCTTAATCCCTGCGTAAGATTTTTGAAAAATCAATTTTTGGGACTGAGTAAAGAGAACAAAGTTTTGCTAAACATAAAGGTTGGAAATTAAATCTAATTTATTAGTTTCTACTCGACTAATAGCCAAAACATCATCTAGCAATTGCACCATATTTTTGACTAAATTTTGAATTCGTCGAAGACTTTGCGATCGCTTATTAGCATCTTGCCAAACAATAGCCGAATTTTTTATTTAACTATTCTTTTTTTTCTTTCAGGATAGTTCTTAAATCTCCATTTTGGACTGAGTATTTTTACGGGTTACGTTTTTGAAATACAGTCAATTATTACTAAAATTATAGTAGATATTGTCTCTTCAGCACTTAAGTATTTTAATAATATTCAAAGCAAATAATTTAATCTTAATTTGAATTAAACTTGTGAGAAATTTTACTTAATTGAGCCAAGTAAACTTAAATTGCTTGAAGTAAAAACACTTATTTTTTTCAAAAATACCTAAAAAACTAAGTATAAATTTGGCATTTTTGAGAATTTCATTAAACATTTATTTAACGTAAATAGTATAAATGCTGTTGTTTAATCAGCTTTGAGGATAGTAAGCTGTAATTGTTTCTGAAATAAATTAATTTATATATCGTAGATTACTAATTTTTAGATGATATATTACTCTCTATCTAGGAACTAGATTTAATGGCAGCTTGTATTAGCAAAAATATCAAATTAGATAGTTTATATCTATTTCAAGAATATCAAAAAGAGCATAGTACTAAAGTAAGAAACCAAATCATGGAGTTAAACTTTGGTTTAGTCAAAAAAGAGTCTTATCATTGGGTAAATCAATGCAATGAAAGCTTTGAAGACTTATTACAAGTTGGTTCTATTGGTTTAATCAGAGCAATTGAGCGTTTTGACGTTGAAAAAGGCAATGCTTTTAGTTCTTTTGCTATCCCCTATATTAGAGGAGAAATTCAACATTATCTTCGGGATAAAAGCTCTACTCTAAGAATTCCTCGTCGATGGTTAGAGCTAAAACAAAAATCAGTTACGTTTATTCACAGCTTTCGCGAACAGCATCATCGGCAACCAAGTAATTCTGATATTGCTCAGTATTTAGAAGTATCAATTAAAGAATGGCAAGATATTAAATTAGCCTATCAAAATCGTAAGCCGTTGAGCTTAGATGTCTCAGTCAATAATGATTTAGATAGTCAGACTAGCCTGTGTGATTTGGTTGCCGATCCTAAGCATCGTAGCTTCCATTTGGTCTACGAAGATCGAGTGCGTTTGCAACAAGCTTTAGGAGAATTAGAAGAGCGTACCAGAGACGTTTTGGAGTTTGTTTTTCTACATGATTTAACTCAAAAAGAAACTGCCCAAATGTTGGATATTAGTGTAGTTACAGTATCTCGGCAGCTCAAAAAAGGATTGAATTTATTGAAAAAATCAATGGCATCAGAAAAAAATTAATGCACAATCTCTGGCTGATCTTCAAGTCAACTGTTATCTTATAGTTTAAATTGTTTGGTTACAGATTGAATTAAGTAATCTTAATCGATACTCTTACTATTATTATGAATAAAATTGTATTGTTGACATTAATTGGAATTTTGGTATCAACGGGAGGCTGTTCTTTTTTCTCTGATTTTGCTGATTCTCGCAAGGACTTAGAAGAAAACACTACTAAATCGATTTCTACAAAAACTGACAATACTCAAGCCCAACTAGATGCAACAGAAGATTTTGCTGATTTAGAACTAGAAAAGTCAGCAACCGAATCTATACCAGAAATTGCTGGCTTAATTCCTGCAACAAATCCTGATGCTAGAGTTAGAAGTAGTATTCGTGGTCGAAATGATCCTTTTGCGGTTGTAGCTCTTAATCCTCGTATTCAAATTAAAGAGGAAGAGAAAAAGATTAAAGAGACAGTAAAACAGTCAAAGGCGATCGCCGTATCTCCACAGAATCAAGTAGATCGCAATTATTCTGATTTAGATTTTCCAGAACCGCAACCAATCGAGCCAACTCTGGCAAACAATGTGGTGGTATCAGGATTATATAAAGCCAATGGCAGAACCAGATTAATTGTTAAAGCGCCTGAGGAACAGAGCAGTCGCTATGTTGAAGTGGGACAGTATTTATCTAATGGTCAAGTGCTAGTAAAAAGAGTCACTCAAAATGGTTTTTCAAATCCCACTGTTATCTTAGAGCAATCAGGAAGAGAAGTAGAGAAATCCATTGGTGAAGATTCGAATGGTGGCGACAGTATTAGCTCTTTGCCCACAGCAACACCAAGCGACGATTGGGGAACTGCTATCTCTCTAAAATAAAGCTAGTATTAAAAGCAGTCGAAAGTCAATCCATCAGAATAGGTTAAAACAATTAAAACGATCGCCAATATAACTGGGATCGTTTTTTTATTCAAAGATCTTCAGATGAAGACAAATAAGTCGATAAAATAGAAGTAGCTGGATTAGGATTGTCGATTTAAGTTAAGAGATTATGAGTAAAAAAGCAGAATTATTAGAAGCGATCGCTGGAAAAAATCGTGGTTTGCTGGCAAGCGAAATTGATAATGCCCGAGTTCTTTCAGCAATTCAACAGCTAGAAGATACTAATCCCACTAACAAGCCTTTAGAAGCAAAGGATTTACTCAATGGTGATTGGCGTTTGCTTTATACTACCAGCAAAGGAATTCTCGGCTTAGATCGCTTTCCGCTGTTTAAGCTAGGTCAAATTTATCAATGCATTCGGGTATCAGAAGCTAAAGTATATAATATTGCCGAAATTATCGGCTTGCCGATGTTAGAAGGTTTGGTCAGCGTGGCTGCCAGTTTTGATCCTATTAGCGATCGCCGAGTTAACGTCATCTTTGAACGCTCGATTATTGGCTTGCAGCGTTTTTTAGGCTATAAAACCCCTGCTAAACTAATTCAGCAGATTGAGTCGGGTAAGAAATTTTTGCCCATCGATTTCAAAATCGATCGCGGTGACCAACAAGGCTGGCTGGAAACTACCTATTTAGATCAGGATATGCGTATTGGTCGAGGCAATGAAGGTAATGTTTTTGTTTTAACTAAAGAAACATTCTTGGTTTAAGACAATAAGAGACAGGAGGCAGTATTCAAATCAGCTGTCAATCATTATAATTTGCGGGTTAAGAGTAATGCCATAAGTTTAAGCACTTGTTTCTACCATTGACTGTTCTTGTTTGATTGGCATTCCAGAAGCTAGGGTGTCTAAATAAGCCACCTGCGTAGGATAAGCAAATTCAATACCATATTCAGCAAATTTGTCTTTAACTGCCAGGTTGATTTCCTGTTGAGCATTCATATAAATGCTGTAGTCATTAGTGTTAATCAAATAAACCACTTCAAAATTGAGACTATATTCACCATAGCCCGAAAAGTGAGCGCGATCGCAGGTTGCATTTTCTGTCTGTGTGATAATCTCTTTGATCAAATCGGGAATTTGCGCTAATTGCTCAGTGCTGGTTTCGTACACCACTCCAAAATTAAAAACAACCCGACGTTGACGCATTTTTTTGTAGTTGCGAATGCGCGAGCCAACTAAGTCAGTATTAGCCATGACGATTTGCTCCCCATCAATGCTTTTCAGTCTAGTAGTTTTAATCCCAACATACTCGACTGTGCCAAGATAATCGCCGACAATAATAAAATCTCCTAATTCAAACGGACGATCCAAAAGAATGGAAAAATAGCTAAACAAGTCTTGTAAGACTCCTTGAGAAGCCAGGGCGATCGCTACTCCGCCAATCCCCAAGCTAGTTACTACGGCTGAGATATTAAATCCTAAATTATCGAGTAAAAAGATAGTGCCAATTAACCAGATGACTATTCTGATTGCCGGCATTAAAGCATCAATGCTTTGTTCTAAATTAAGGTTATCTCGTTGATAGTTAATCCAGTAAATTTTAATAATATATTCAATTCCTGCGCAAATAAGCCGAATTGCCAAGATAGTTGAAATGATTACTACCATGACGTTGATAGTGCGATCAAATATGGGATGCAAAGCTAAATTACTAATTGCTAGATAAATACTGGCAATATAGGCAATAGGAATCAAGTCTCTTTCAAGAATGTTAACAATCGCATCATCATAAATATTTTCGCTTTGAGCAGCCCACTTGCGCAAACTTTTAAAAGTTGAGCGTCTGAGGGTTTTAATTAAAATAATGGAGCAAAGTAAAATAACTGTCGCTATTAAATAGTCATTTAGCTTATTACCGCCGAATTCCCAGGATAAAAAGTCGAATGTCATAAATTTATTAAGCCTAAACTAAAACTACTTGCTGTAGTTAATTGGTCAGATGGAAACTATTCTAGCAATTGAGAATTTTTGCTTAATTTAACCAATACAGCGCAGATCGATCAATTGTCTATCCTTGATGAGCAAATGTCCATTGATAAAGCATTCTTTAGTAAGAGGACAGTAGCGCAAGAAACTACTAAGTTTAAATCATCGGAATTGGAGACAAAAAATTGTGCGTTTGGGGACATTAATTGGATTTCTAGCAATTATTATCGCCCTGTATATTCTGTGGCGAATCAAACAAGTTTTATTATTAACTTTTGCAGCGGTTGTCTTTGCTACGGCAATTAATCAGCTTGTAAGGTTACTACAGAAAAAATTTCAGTTCAGACGCAAAATAGCGCTCGCGATCGCTGAGACTGGGGTATTAACTTTTATTATTGGTTTTATTGCCTTAATCGTCCCACCATTTATCGATCAATTTCAACAGTTAGTTAAGCTTGTGCCTCAAGGCTTTGAACAGCTTAGTAGCCTCAATGAACGGCTGCGTAATGTATTACCAAATAATTTGTTTCAAGAAGTTAGGGGGTCGGAATCTTTAACACAAAATCTTCAATCTTTTGTAGAGCAATTTATCAGTAGTTTTTTCGATCTATTTTCTAGCACTTTAGGGATATTTTTAAATTTTTTCTTGGTCATCGTAGTCACAAT
Source organism: Pleurocapsa sp. CCALA 161 (assembly GCF_003003995.1). Lineage (GTDB taxonomy): Bacteria > Cyanobacteriota > Cyanobacteriia > Cyanobacteriales > Xenococcaceae > Waterburya. The sequence goes on from NZ_PVWF01000013.1 coordinate 58,952, forward strand.
CATGCTGTTATCTAATCCTACTCCTTACAAGCAGATGTTTCTTGTGATGTTTCCAGCTTTCTATCGTCAGCGAGTACAAATTATCTTGAAAAAGTGCGAAAAGAATTTAAATTGAATTTTAATTATTTTACAGCGATCGCCTATTAGTTGTATTAGTTTTAATTTTACTTTAGGCGATCGGCTTTTAAGAGTTACAAGTTAGGTTGCAAAATGATTACTTCTTGGGAATCCAAACGGAAACCGAACCAGCTTGACAACGAAAATCTGCCCAACCTTCATCATTAGTAGTAATAGGCTCGTCGATGTGTTCGGTTAAATCGATATAAGTTTGATTTGGCTGACCTACTTCCATCCACTTAGTACCTTCATCACCGTTACTTAAAACGACGGCTATTCCCCCTGGATGTTCTTCATCCCCTAGTCTTGTCCAACCAATACAGTTGGCATGATCGAAGTAATCATACTGCTCACCATAAGCCAAGTCTTGACGTGTCTCTAAAAATTTGTCAATTAGCCATTGATGCGAGTCCATGAAGATCTCATATTCTTGTCCATCTTTTCCTTGATCCTTATAATGCGCGCCGTAGTAATCAGCATAAAAAACGCAAGGATAACCATCTCTTCTTAATAAGATGAGGGCATAAGCTAAGGGTTTAAACCAAGCTTCTACTACAGATTCTAGTGACTGTAAAGGTTGGGAATCGTGATTTTCTACTAGTGTTACTGCTAGAGTAGGCTGATCTTTAACCAATGTCCCATCAAAGATCTGGCGCATATCAAAGTTGTTGCCTGTTTTACTAGCTTCAGTAAAGTTATAGTGCAAGGGTGCATCAAACAAAGCCACATCGCCACCAGTGACATCAATAAAATGGTGCAAAGCTTCTGGCTCATTAGACCAATATTCGCCGACAGCAAATAAAGGCTTACCTGAATATTTCCGAACGTGGTTTAACCAATCAGGGAAAAATCCTGCTTCGACGTGCTTAACCGCATCAAAGCGAAAACCATCAACATCTGTAGTATCAATATACCACTCTCCCCAGTGCAGAAGTTCACCCCGCACTTCAGGATGTTCCATATCAAGGTCACAACCCATCAAGTAAGCAAACGAACCTTTTTCTAAATCTACCTGCTCATCAAATTGCTTGTCTTTAAACAAATAAATAGCATCAGCATCTCCGTCATAAGCATTGTAGTCAACCGCGTCAAAATGCCACCAGTGCCATTCTAAGCTGGAATATTTACCCTGGCGACCAGGAAAGGTAAAATGCGTCCAGGTTTTTACTTTTTGCAAATCACCTATAGCTTCATGACGATTATCAGGATTCATTGGCATTGCTTCTGCCTCTTCTTCGTGGTCTGCACCAAGCATATGATTTAACACCACGTCTGCATAGATGCGAATGCCAGCTGCTTTAGCTACCTTAATTGCATTAATATATTCTTCCTTTGTACCGTACTTAGTTCTAACCGATCCTTTTTGGTCAAACTCCCCTAGATCGAAAATATCATATACGCCGTAACCGACATCGTAACCGCCACTCGTTCCTTTATAAGCTGGAGGAAGCCAAACAGAGGTAATCCCTACCTTTGCTAAATGCTCGGCATTTTCTGCTAACTGATTCCATAAGCTACCATCAGGTTCATTGTACCAATGAAAGTACTGCATCATTACACCATTAAACTCGGACATATTTGAATCTCCTTCCAAGGTCAGCTAAATAGTTATAATTAGTAAAATAGATTTTGTCTTTAACAATCAGGTTACAGACATTTAAGTATCTTCCAGTCTATTGTTGATTATTAAGTAATGTTACGCTTTTAGTAAAATATCTTAATCATTCGCAAGATATATTTAATTTGATTACTTATGTGCCTTCCTATTTATTTGGTGCCACCAAGCGTTTGAGAGGAATAACTTCTACGTTTAAATAAATATCTTTACCAATTTTTTGTGCCAGATCGGTTTGAACTTTTTCAATCTGCGCTTGAGTTATGGAATTAATAGGTGCTGCTACCTGTATATCCACCTTGAGATAACCTTTTTTGGGGGTAACTACGATAGAATCCACATCTGAATCAATATCACCTTGGGCAAAAGTTTTTGTTTCATATCTGTGGGGGCGACAATAGTAGCTAGAAAGCAGATAGAATGAGTGTCATGGCTTTCTGACCTCGTTGATAAAATGGGC
>NZ_PVWF01000112.1 GCF_003003995.1 Pleurocapsa sp. CCALA 161
CGTATCAACTTTGATTAGAGTAAAGGAATATAAAGCTTTAATCTTGACAAAGAGCGCGATCGCCTGATAACCATAGGTTTCCAGTATTACTAATTGTCTTTTTGACACAATTCTATAAACAGCGGATTATGATCTGATGAAGAGATGTTATCGATCACTCTGGCGGTACCAGACTTTCGCTCTAGTCCGCGATAAAAGATATAATCTAGCGGTGGAGACAACAGAAAGCTTTTAATTTTCTTAGTGTCTTTGGGAGTAAAAGATACAGGGATTAAATTCAGCCTAGCTGCCATTTGAGATAACATCAGCCACCGAGATTTATTCCAAGTATTAAAGTCTCCTGCAAAGATTATTGCCCCTTGATGCTTATTAAGTATTGACTCAATTTCGTGCAGTTGAGCTTTGAATTTACTTAGATTGACAAAATTAATTAGATGAGTATTAACCGCTAGTAAGCTTTGCGAACTATTGCCAAGAGAATATTCGATAAATAAAGAAGCTTTCGGTGTATTAACAACTGGTTCGTAATGCTTAGTGATTATAGCTTGATTGGAAATGCGATCGCCTTGACTAGCGATTAAGATGCCCGAATAGGTCTTGTTAGAGGTATCAATAAAGTTTGGCACAAAAGCCCAACCCATCTGGGCTAATTCGGTAATTTCTTTGACATCAGCACTCAAACGTACTTCTTGCAAAAAGATTTTATCTGGTCGATATTGCTCGACAATTGCCAAAAAATCTTTACCCCAGCTTGGGTCATAATTATTTTTAGCGATATTCCAACTTAAAACTTTGATTGAATCTCGATTTAAACCTGATGGACTCGAATAAGTATTGTGAATTATGACTTCTGGTACTTGTTTGAATCGATAAATAGGATTCCATTTGGCAAAATAAGATGGATCTTGTTTTTTTTCGATCATTTATTAAAAACCAGCAAATATCAAAAGTAGATTTGACAACTTCTCATAAATAAAGCAAATTTTAGTATATCAGTACTTATAAAAATTATAGACGTAATTCTAAAGCACTCTCTGCTCGATCTCATAAACTTAGGTAAGTAGACTGCTGTTCCATCAAACCATTCAAATCTTGACAGGCTTTTTTTATCGAACCTATCGTCCTGATATTAAGCTGTAAATCGTTTATTAAAAAAGTTTGCCTTGATCCAGAAATATCAAACTTGGGTTGGAGATAAATGTCGCGGAAAACGCAGAAATTAAAAAACTATAATTATTTAATTCAAGCACAATCCTATCATGAACAATAATAGACTAAGCACGACTACAGAATTAGCAAAAGAGCGTAACCGTGCAGCAGCAGAACGTACTTTGATGGCTTGGATTCGTACCTGCTTATCCCTAATTAGCTTTGGCTTTGGGATAGATCAAATTGTAATGACATTGCAGAAATCTGCTTCCTATAAGGTTAACGATCCGCTTCATTTAACTCGCGTTTTAGGTCTATCCTTCGTTAGTATTGGCACTATGGCGATGATTTTAGCTGCGGTAGAACATCGTCAGCAATTACAACTTATTCAACGTAAAGTATATCGCTACAATTCTCGTTCTTCCCTAGCGTTCATTGTGGCTATATCTATATCTGTGATAGGGTTATTCGCATTTATCGGTATTTTGCTCAAGTCCTTGAATTTTTCTCTGAGGTAAAGATCTAGAGCAGGCTTTTCTATTTTAGCTAATGAGATGGCGATCGCTTCGGCTGTGGCTAAGTTAGTGGCGATCGCTAATATGTTTTTAGAGGGACGAGAAAATGATAGAAGCCTTTTTGATTGAGCTGCTCTAGCCATGAATCCTAAAATTGCTATTAATCTGGGAGGCTGATTATTCGTGCTTTTTGTCCTTCAAAAACGACTACAGGAATTACCTTGTTTAGTACAGCGTTGGTAATACCATCTCGCATTTTTTTAAAGAATTTGTTGTCAGGCAGCGTGTCAGTAAATTTCTCAACCGTACTTATTCGACAAACGTAATTTCCACTATCTTCTTTAATGGTAATGATCGCCTTTGAACCATTATCCGCAATAGCCAAGCACTCCTCTGTTATGGATTCCTTATTTTGTCTGAGATATTCTTCAACTGTCATATTTATTGCCAAAGATAGTAAACTTGCCCTTATGTTACTTCTTAATAGTGATGAAAAAACCACCAAAGAATACGCTTAACATCGACGCGGGAACAGTAGTTTTAATTGTCTCTGCCCTAATCTTATTACCCTTGCTATTAACAGGCTTTATTTCCCATTAAAGAGTTAATCGATCATCGCGCGTCTTTAATTGCCATGGCTTCATGCAGATGTTTAACCAAAGTTTTTTGAGGTAAAGCCCCTGTCAGATGCTGCCAAGGCAAGATAGTTTCTGCTGCTGACCAACGATCATGAACGTAGTAATTCAAGGGTGGTATTTGTCCTTTTAGCTGTTTAAAAGCTCGCTTATAGCTGCCTGCGGAGTCACCAAATTCTCTGGTTAGCTGAAGTAATTTTCCTAAACGGCGATCGCCACGGGAAATTAGAGCTTGAATCACTGACCAATTATAGCTTTCAGGACGAAAGTCAATACCTTGTTGACGTAAATTCTTGTCTAAGTGTTTTAAGCGTTTTTTAGCATCGGGATTAACTCCAAACCATTGGAAGGGAGTGTGAGATTTTGGCACAAAGGTACTGCAACCTAATGTTAAGCGCAAGCCAGGCACAGCCTTTTTAATTGCCGACATCATGGTTATCGTCTCTTCAACATCCTGCATTGATTCCCCAGGAATCCCCACCATGCCATAGAGTTTCAGGGCTTTTAAACCTCCAGCTTTGGCGTTAATTGCCGCCTGGATAATCTCATCGTTGGTCAGCTTTTTATTGACTATCTTTCTAACTTTCTCTGAACCACTTTCTACAGCAATGGTAATGGAACGAGTATCACGATTGGCTAGGGTAGAAGCTAGCTTTTCGGTAACTGTGTTAGTTCTTACTGAGGCAATACTCAAACGTACATCTTGATATGTTGGTTGGGATAAATAATCTAAAATCGCCTCAAATTCAGGATGTTGAGTGACAGATGCACCAAGTAACCCTAAACGGTTGGTTACCTTTAGTCCCTTTTCAATCGCGGGAATTAAAGAAGTTTCCAAAGGTGCAGTCCGAAAGGGTAAAGTTAGGTAGCTAGCTAAACAAAAACGACACATTTCAGGACAGCTACGCACCACCTCTACCATATAAATATTCTCCCAGGCTGCCTTTTCTGTTACTACCGTCGAAGCAGAGAGAGTATTACCCCGATAGGTTTGTTTTTGAACTTCTGCTGGGATGTCAGAATCAATAGGAGCGATCGCCTTAATCTCACCATCAGGACTAGAATAGGTTATCTCATATAAGCTAGGAATATAAATCCCTGGGACTTGAGCTAAATGACGTAGTTTAGTTGCACGATTTGCCTGACGCACCTGCTGATAGGCATCAATAAAGCGATCGAGTAAATCTTCCCCATCTCCTAACAGAATCACATCAAAAAAATCGGCTAAAGGTTCAGGATTAGCAGTTAATACTGTTCCCCCACCAAATACTAAGGGATGATTATCTTGACGATCGCTACTGTGAAGAGGAATATCTAAAGACTCTAGTAGATTAAAAATATTAATATAGTCTAGTTCCCAAGATACAGAAAAACCTAACAGTTCAGGATTTCTCGCTAAAGGTTCACTTAGATCGGTAAACAAGCGACGCACATCAATATCAGAACGCATTGCCAAAGTCGCCCAAACAATTTGAAACCCTAAGCTAGTTATGCCGATAGTGTATTCATTAGGAAAAGCAAAGATAGCAGGGATAGCGTTATCTTTAAAAGTTGCTGGGGTAAACAGAAGACGCTCTTGTTGAAAGACACTCACAGATGATTTAGTAAAAATTTCTAGACCATAAATAGTTTGGCAGATATTCACATATTATCGATCGCTTTGGGATCTTGTGCCAAAACCAATCTCAATATTGATGCTCTTCCGCCTAAAATATGATCGATAAATACACTGATTTTTGATATATTAGTTAGCCTAATCCAGTCATAATCTAGATTACCAATATAAATATTTTAGTAATATAAAATATCTAAGTTCTATGTTTTAATTAAACCCAAATCAGATAATGAAATTGTTCCCGCAACCAAATTTTCTTTAGTTCTTTTAGGTAGTTGCTTAACACAATATTCCATTCGACTAGCAGCAGATTTTGTACCAATTTCAGCTGTAAAAACCAAACGTAAAGGATGACGGGTTCTGGTATATTTAGCCGCCTTAGAACTACCAGACTGATGGACAGCAAAGCGTTTAGCTACATTATTCGAGATGCCTGTATAAAGAGAGCGATCGCCACAGCGAATTATATAAATAGACCAAATGCTCAAATTATCCATCTACTTCACGGGGAAAATCGAGGATAAAGCTCGTTTTTCCTGGTTGACTGGTCAAAGAAATATTGCCTCCTAACAACTCAATCAAATTTTTAACCAAAGCCAGTCCGATACCTGTCCCCCCATACTGCCAAGGATCGCGATTGGGAATACGATAAAATTTGTCAAAGACTCGCTGCTGTTCAGCTAAGGGTATTTCAATGCCTGTATTGAGAATAATCAACTCAATCCGCTGATCTTTGGCTAAAGCAGTAATGCCAATAGTTTCTCCTGCGGGAGTGTATTTACAGGCGTTGTTGAGTAACTCTGTCAAAATTCGCCTAATCGTGGAAATATCAGCTTTAAACTGGGGAAAATTGGCAGGAAGATTGATTTTTAACGTCTGTTGTTGATGCTCAATTCTTTCCGTAAAAGGCTCAATGATTTGTGGCAACCATACTGACAAATCAATCCACTGCATCGTCATCATTTCTTTTTTGGCATCAATATAGCAGAGAGTGAGTAAATCGTTTACTAATTGATTTTGACGATTACAGGCAGAGCGAAAAATATCCAGAACTCTAGCAAACGTAGCCGATCTTTTATTGCCTATTTCTTTATCTAGCAGTGTTTCCAAAGTTTCTGAAGCAAGCTGAATACTGCTCATGGGAGTCCGCAATTCATGAGAAATTGTTTTTAAAAAATCATCTTTCAGTAGGTTTAATCGCGCTAGTTCTTGAACCTGTATTTGAGACTGTTGATAGAGTCTTGCTTGTCTAATAGCGATCGCACATTGATTAGCAACCTGTTCTACCAACATAATTTCATCCACTTCAAAATATGCTTCTTTGGGTCGCAACAGCCATAAATTGCCTAAAACCCCTTGATCGTCATAGATTGGACAAACTAGTCTTGTAGCCTGAGTCTGAAGAAGATTGAGTTCGGGAACAAATTCCACAAATTGTAGAGATTGTTTTTGTAAAAGTTGGGCATCGAGTTCGGGAAAATCGGCAACTATTCTGGTTCTACCTTGGCAGTTAGGTGATGCCTTGGTGTATTCATAAGCTACTTCTGCTTTAGTGCGATCGCCATTGTAAAGTTCAATTTTGCAGCGGTCTATGTTTAAGACTTGACCTATTTCTTGGGTAACAGTCTGCAAGATCTGTAGCTCATCTAAGCTATCTCGCATTTTTTTCATCACCTTATGGGTCAAAGTTTCAAACTGAATTGACCTCTGTAGCCTGGCGGTGCGTTGATTTACTTTTTGCTCCAAATAAACATTGAGGCTTTGAACTTGATCATATAGTTCCGCCTGCTGCACCGCGATTCCCACCTGGATTGCTAACTGTTTTAGTAAATCTACTTCCGCAACTTGCCATCGACGAGGCGCGCGACAATGATGAGCAATTAATAGTCCCCACAGTTGATCATTAGCAACGATTGGTACGACTAAATTTGCTTTGACACCAAACTTTTTGAGAACATCACTATAGCAAGTAACGAGTTCAGCTTGTTCTACATCTTCGACTAGATGGATTTGACCTTGCTTATAACTTTCAAGATGTTTATTGGTAAAACAAGGATCGTGCAGCCTGTGACCAAATACGCTTTGAGTATTCTCGGTTAAGGATTCTACGGCAATCACACCGCTAAGGTCTGGTTCAAAACGGTAAATCAACACCCGATCGCTCTGGAGAAACTGTCTCACCTCAGCAACTGTTTGCTGGAGAATTACTTCTAAATCGAGAGAATGCCGAATTTTTAAAGCGATCGCCGCCAACAGATTGTCTGTTTGTGTTTCCAAAGAAAAACTTACTGAACCGCGATCAGTATGCTCGGTCTGCAATCTAGCAGTTTTTACTTTCTCAAAATTAAAGTCAGGCAAAAACTTTTCCTGTTCAAAATTGTTCTCTATTCTCAAATCTTAATATTGTTTAAAGCTTTTTGGTTCTATATTTACGATTTTCTTTAGATAATGATTGTCTGGCTTCGTTTGAATCTTAATTCATCATTAATCTAAGTATTAATGCTCATAAAAGCTGTTAGCTTTGTTAAGTTAAGTTAAGTATTAACGCCTTAACTATAGCAATGAAATATCAATAGCAGGTATGAACGCGGCAGAGCTAGTAAAACAATATCAGGCTGGAATCAAAGATTTTTCAGGGGTCGATCTTGTGGGAGTAACACTAAAAAATACTGATTTGTGTCAAATAATTTTTAGTCAGGCAATACTGATTGAAGCTGATTTTACGAAAACCAACTTGAGCAATGCCAACTTTTGTCTTGCTCTCTTAAATCTGAGCAATTTAAGTGAAGCAATACTGACTAAAGCCAACTTTAAATCGGCAACTTTAAGCTCGGCCTTGCTATACAAAGTTTCTTGTGGTCAAGCCCAACTGCAAAATGCAAATTTACAAGAGGCAATCTTAAAAAGAGCATTTTTAAGAGATGCTAATCTGAGTCAAGCTAATCTGATCTCAGCCGATCTTAGTCAGGCAAATTTAATTGATGCAAATTTGGCAGGAGCAAATTTGACAGGAGCAAATCTAGCTCACACTTTCCTGCAAGGAGCAAACTTATTAAATGCAAATTTGACAGGAGTTAATTTAGACCAAGCAGTATTAATCGGCGCAACGATGCCCGACGGCAAAGTTCATCAGTAGGCTGATCTTCACATTTTGACTAATAGTAGTAGTAATGGATAGTAAAGAATTAGCTCAGTATATTGAAGCCACCGACGGGGTTTCAAAACCTTGGTTGTTGGTACAGTTAAGATTAAGTAAATTGCAAGAGCGCAAAGAACAAATGCCACCCCAGGAATATATGGCAGAGTTGGCAGATATTCAAGCCGACTTGCTAAAACTGGGAGAGTGGTGGAAAGGCATAGAGGACGAAGTTTTTGGTTTGTAATCGCCGATTAATTGATTATTGTCGATTATTTAAAAAATTGAAAGTGACATTTACTCTAAAGCTAAAATATTAGGCAATCTATATCTATTTATATAGATAAAAACTTTACTTTTGATAGAAGCAGGATTGTATTTATTTATTTATTGTTTTGATAGATAAATTTCAAGGAAAAAAAATGAGAAATATAGTTCAATTCATTAAATCCATCAATATTAAGCAAATATTAACAGTTTTTATAGCAGGTTGTTTGCTAGTAGTCAGTACTGCTTGTAGTCAAGATGGTGCAGCTAAAGTAGGGACTAAAGCTGAAGCAGCAAGAACTTCCGTGAATACTTCTAGTAGAGATACTTACGATAAATATGATGCCAACCAAGAATATAAAGGAGGCATGAATCAATATAACGACGATCGCAGATATGATTCTGATGCAGGAGCTGCTAGTAAAGCTAAAACTTTGGTTGATACCGCAAAACGTCGTCAGGTAGATAATGTAGGTGATTTAGTTGATAACGTTACTGAGCGCGCCAAAAACACAGCCAAAGACGCGAGAAGAGAAGTTCCCCGTACTCTTAAAGACAACACAGAAGATGCGGTGGATTACGTTCAAGACAAATCAGGTAAACTACAGCGCAATCTTAGTAAAGTCCCAGGTGGAGTAAAAGACGTAGTTGATGAAGCTACCTCTCCAGCACAAGATGCTTTAAACGATGCCAGCAAAGCGACTAGAAAAACTGCCAAAGACATCAAAGATAATTTTGAAGACTTGAGTTAAATAACAAAAATTAAAGTTGCCCCAAAGGGTAAACGATCGCGATCAGATCAGATAGGTTATCGTTTTGATTGAGAAACTATGAGTAAATTTGATTATTCGTTAGATTATGATAATCTCAACTTTCGCGATCGCCCAGAGCTTTATCGAGTTGGGAAAGGAGAACAGGGAGTACTGTTAGTCCAGCCCTATAAATCAGAAATTCTACCTTACTGGAGATTTAAAACTCCAGTAATCGCCACTGAATCTAGCCGTAAAATTTATCAACTGTTTCTAGAATATTTAGAGCAAGATGATTTTGTTGGTGCAGATATGGCGCGGAAGTTTCTCCAAATGGGCTACACGCGATCGCGCAGATATGCTAACCACAAGAGCGGTAAGAAATATCGAATTAATCCCCAGCAGGCAGAGTCGCCTAGGGCAGAAAAAGAAGCTCGCCAAGATGTTTTGCCTCTAGATCTAGACCCTATAAAAGCAAAATCAGCCGAAATATTCAAGCTTAAATGGCACGAAGCCCAGGCTAATTCCAAATATCAACAGCTTTTGCAGCTGCATCAACAGAAATATCACAACAGCAATGAGACATAAGCAAATTAAAGCAGGTTCTTTCCTGTCGTGGGAGTAGAGGCGATTCGGACGCAATTGCCTAGCAAGTCGTTAGACTCAGCTAATCCTTTAGGGCGAATCGCCCCTACGAAGATTATCGGTTTTCGCATCATCTGCTAGCATAGGTCAATTAATTGGAATGACTATATAAGTAGATGGGTGAAATTAAATATAAAATAACGGATTTTTATTTTTCTCCCCTATCTCCACTACTCCACTACTCCACTACTCCACTACTCCACTACCTCACATAAGTCTTTAAATTAATTATGCCTAGCTACTTATCTAGATATCTAGCTATTTTCAAAAATTGGTTATTACCATTCATCAGTATATTCTGCTATATCTGGTCGCTCTAATGAGGTGGCAATGTCAACTATTTGGGGCAATTCATTATCTTCAAAAGACTCATCTAAAATATTGTCCACATTATCTAACTGAACTAATTCCCCTTCAAAACTTTGAGTCAGACTAGCGATCGCCTGCTGTAATTCACTACCTGCATATTCTTCAGCTTCAGCTACCTCACTGTTGATCGCAGGATTAATCGCAGGATTATTTGTAGAAAGAACATTGGCAACAAAAGCAGGAGGGTTGACAGAGTTTACAAAAGAGGTGTTTTGAGTTGCTATAGATTGAGAGCGATCCTTCAGGGAACTCGGAGTATAATCACTTTCTTGAAAATTCTGCTGGCGAGATTTTACTGAGGAAGTCTGAACTATTGGTGCTGGGCTTGCTTGATTTTGAGACTTAATCGCAGCATTCTCGATTGACGGTGTGATCTGAACCCTAGTGGGTGGAGGCGGGTTTGGAGGCTGTTCTGGTACAGGAGGTGGTGTTTCCACCATAGGTTGATCGATCAAGGCGCTCCCATTCTGTTTCCTATTACCTTGAGAACTGGCAACCTCTAACTGGACTCTAACTTTGCGCTGACAAACTTGAGCAAATGCAGCTTCAATATTAGGCACTTTTCCTTGATTGAGCTTCTGTAGTTTAGCTGAACTAATCCCCACAATCGCACTTAAACCATCAAAACTAACCAAATGACACTGCTGTTTTAATAATGCCTGGGTTGTAGGAGGCTGCAAGCAACTTACTACCTTGCTCCATATTTCTTGATTGGCAACTAGATCTCGATCATTACTAGGGGCAACTGGGGCAGAATTTGCCATGGCAGTTTCTGGATGATGATTTTGCGCTACAGGCTGTGGTGCTTGCTGAGACTGGGTTGGGTTAGTTGAAGTAACATGATTTTGCTCGGTGGAAATGCCTGATGCGATCGCCGTATGAGGGGCTATATTTTGAGATAGATGAGATGTAGTTGGTGGCGTATCGACAATTGATGGTAGCGGGGAAATTATTTGTTTTGCAGAAGACTGAACAACCGCCTGAGGTTGAATCGAGATCGCACTATGAGCTTCTGGCAATAGTCCCAGTACAGTAACTTCCAGCCACAGTCGAGGTTGAGTTGTCCGCTTAAGCTGAGTCTCTGCTGCTTTTAGGTGTTGTTGTCCTCTCAAGATTACAGTAGTTTGCCAGTTATTCGCCTCCAGACACAATTGCTGCCAGCAAGTTTCTGTCACGGCGGTTAATTCTGACTGTTGCGGTGCGGTTTTAGCGATGAGCAAATTAAGATAGAAGCCAGCTAGGTTTTGTAACACTACCAAAGGTTCTCTACCTCGATCCAAAAGACTACGACACTGTTGTAAAACGGCGAGGGAATCATTACTATTTATTGCCTGAAGCAGCTTTAATAAATCTTGTTCTGGGACAGCACCAACCAAGTCCCACACTTTCTCTACCGTGATCGTCTCAGGTAAAAGACTTAACTGATCGAGTAAACTCTCAGCATCCCGCAAGCCACCATTAGCAATTTGGGCAACTAAAGTCAAAGCATCATCAGCGATCGCAATTTTTTCAGCATCAGCAATATATCTCAGGTGAGCGGTCATTTCCGTTAGGGGAATCCGTCGATAATCAAACCGTTGACAACGAGAAATAATGGTCGAGAGAACCCTTTGAGGATCGGTGGTGGCTAGGACAAAGACTACTTGTGGCGGTGGCTCTTCTAAAGTCTTTAGCAGGGCATTAAATGCAGCCGTACTGAGCATGTGACATTCATCAACAACATAAATCTTATACCGACACTGCACAGGAGCAAAGCGCGATCGCTCAATAATTTCCCGAATATTATCCACCCCTGTATTACTGGCAGCATCAATTTCCATCACGTCTAATGCCATACCTCTGGCGATCGCCAAACAAACTTCACATTTTCCGCAGGGATAGGGAGTAGGGCGATCGCTATTTAAACAATTTAAAGATTTAGCTAAGATTCTAGCACTAGAGGTTTTCCCTGTACCGCGAGGTCCAGTAAATAAATAGGCAGGAGCAATTTTTGCCTGTTCTAGAGCATTACTGAGAGTCAAGGCAATCGTTTCTTGACCAACCAGATCGCCAAAAGTTTGTGGTCGATACTTGTGATGTAGAGGTTCGTAAGCCATAGTTAATGTGGATTTTTATTTTTTACTAAACTAGTAAAAAAATTATCCCTGTACAATTGAGCAATATTTATTTAATTTAGGTGTGGATAATACTTGGTTTGCCCAAGTCTCCTCAACCTCCCTCAAAGCATCACTGTTCTATCTGAGTCGATGACTTTGAGTAAAATTAGTTTAACTTTTCTAATAAATCAGTATATTTGATCTAAGGTCATGAGTCACACGATTGGACAAGTCAAGCAAGATACACAATCAAACCCCAACTCAAATCAGTCTCATCAAGATGTGCTAAAGCCTGAATCCACTGTCTTAGAGCAGACTTCTGGGTTATCTGATGCTGATTATGAATTTTTATTCAATCAACTTTTAGAAGGTATTGCTCATGGTTGGCACGATCGCCGAATCATCAAGTTTTTTAACCAGTTAAGCGATCGCGGACAGCAGGCTGATTGGGTTTCTTGGCTAGAACGTTTTAGAGCAAAAATATTAAAGCTACCGATTCAGTCTAAGCGCCAATTGGGAACAATGATGATTCGTTTGGGTGAACTGACTCAATCTGCCACCGAGATCGCTCAAATTGGAGAGGCAGCTCATCGCTTGGGCAGAGAATTGCTGTTTGACAACAGCACCGCAGTAATTTGGGAATATACAGGTCCTGATCTGAGTTTAAATCAGCAAATAGAAACTGAACAAGAATTATCACAACGCTTACCTGCTGATTTTACCGCTCTGGGAACGCCAGAAATAGCAGCAGAATTAGATTTGCCTGCTGATGCCGTGTTGTCTGATAATGATTCAAACGTCCAGCCAAATGATAATCTCTGGATAGAGGTAGAATCTGAAGCAGCATTTAATCAAAACAAGATCCCAGATAATGTCCAAGACCGTGCAGGGAAAAGGTTTAATTCCTCACCAGCAATCAGTGAGGATAATCCCTCAGTCGATTCGTCAGTAGAAACAACTGAGCCTGATAATTTTAACTTAGAGCTAGACTCAGAACCAAAAAGCTTACACCAAATTACTAACAAAAGTGAAGAACTGGAATTAAAGCTAGAACCTCAATTAGAATTAGAGTCATCCTTCCTAGACGATTCTAGTTTAGAATTGATTGAAAGCTGGTTTAACCTTGGTCTTAAGCAGGTTAGTGCAGGGGAATACGCTCAAGCGATCGTTTCCTGGGATAAGGCATTAAAAATCAATGCTAATTTACCAGAGGCTTGGCATAATCGAGGTAGTGCTTTAGGGCGTTTGGGTAACTATGAAGCGGCAGTAAAATCTTTTCAAAATGCCTTGGCGATTGACCCCGATAATTACCAGGCATGGAACGATCGCGCTCATGCTTTATATCAGCTAGAGAACTGGGCCGGAGCAATACAAAGCTGGAGTCAGGCAATTAAGCTGATGCCAGGAAATCATCTATTTTGGTACAACCGAGGTTGCGCTCTCGAACAGCTCGCCAAATGGAGTGATGCGATCGCCAGCTACGAAAAGGCTTTAGAAATTAAGCCCGATTTTCAGCCAGGACGGTCAAGATATATTAACCTAGTAGCAGATAGTTCTCGTCCAAATTAGCTAAGATGACGGTAATCAAGATATCGTGTAAACTTTATTATCCTAAAGATGTTCTTTCATCTTTAGAACTAGTTATCAATTATTTAAATTTTAGCTATTTATGACTGAATCATCGAACAGCACAATGGAAGAAGCGAGAGTATCAAATGAAGAAAGGGTAACTCAGTTAAGAGATTTAATTGATACTCTAAGAATTGCTGAAGAGATAGCAGGAAAAGGTTACCTGATCAGCAGTTCTGAATTGGCGGATCTCATGGACATTAACGCTAGTGCTGTAACCAGTCGAGGCGATCACTGGTCTTGGCGTAACTGGGTTGTTTCCAGAGTCAGACGAGAAGGTAATCAAATTTTATGGCAACTAGAAAGAGTTGATTAATTAAAACCATGACTTTATCCATACCTGACAATGAGCAGCTAATAGTTCGTCCTCTTCAATATCGTGACGTGGACGCAATCAATGCTTTAGTGAGCGAATGTGTTGCCAAGGAAACCTCCAAACGTCTAATCACAATTGATCGAGAATTAGAACAGGTTGGTTCTTGGTATGGATTAAAAAGGTTTTTAGCTCTTTTGCCCCGTTCCTACTATCATGGCTGGCGTGTCTATGTGGCACAGCATTTATCAGAAGTTCTTGGCTTAATTCAAGTTTCGTCTCTCAATAGCACTCGTAGCACATGGAGAGTAGAGCGGGTATTGCTTAACAGTAATTCTCCCGAGCTGGAATTACTCAAAACTCAGAAAGAAATTGGCTCTCAGTTATTGCGTCATTGCCTGCAAAATATTTGGGAAGCTCGCACCTGGATGTTAGAAGTAAACATTAATGAAAAAAATCATTTAGCTCTTTATCGCGAAAATGGATTTCAGCCTTTGGCGCAGATGACCTATTGGCAAATATCAGCGGATTTAATTGCCCAACTAGCCCAGCAAGACTCTGATTTACCCAACTTTTTGCCCATTAGCAACGCCGATGCACCTCTACTTTATCAGCTTGACTGCGTATCGATGCCACCTCTGCTCAGACAGGTTTTTGATCGTCATGCAGATGATTTCAAATCGGGGATGGTACAAAATGCCGTAGGTCAGATTAGACTGTGGCTCAATGGTACGGATGTGGTCAGTGGCTATGTTTTTGAACCGCAGCGTAAGGCAGCGATCGGCTATTTTAGACTAGAATCCTCAAAGGATGGCTCGCGCCCGCATCGCGCTCAGTTAACCGTAAATCCCGCCTATACTTGGCTTTATCCTCAGTTAACCGCAAAGATGGCGCAAATTATTCAGGAGTCTGTCGATCGCAAGCAAGGTTTGGCAGCAGATAATCAGCTTTATTCCCAGCCACTAGAGATTGTTTCTGCCGACTATCAGCCCGAACGAGAAGAATACTTCAACAAAATAGGTGCTATGGCTGTCGAACAAACTTTATTAATGTCACGTTCGGTATGGCACAAAATTAAGGAAGCCAAGCCCCTAGAAGGATTGCAACTATCAGGAGTACTGCAAGGATTAAAGCCTGTTAGAGCGCCGATTCCTTCTCGCATTTCTTGGCTTAAATCTTTTTCTGGCTCATACCAAAACATTGTCAGAAAAAAAAATATTTTTTGCGCTAAATCTAGCTACAAATTACTCCCCCATACAGCGATGGAACAGTCTGCAAAGAAAAACAATTCGGGAAAATCTTTTAAGCCTCCTCATGGTGGTTTAGTTTGATCAATAGACTTTTTATGTTTTTATGAAAAGGGTTGCCGCTTTAGGGCTGGATGTCGGTCGAAAAAGAATGGGGGTGGCAGGTTGCGACGGCACTGGTCTAATTGCCACTGGTTTAACTACAATTAAGCGGACTTTTTGGGCAGAAGATGTACGGCAATTAAAAGACATTGTGGCAGAAAGGCAGATCGATATTTTGGTAATCGGTTTACCCTATAGGCTAGATGGAACATTAGGTTCTCAGGCAAAACAGGTACAGAAATTTGCCGACAAAATATCTCGAACTTTACAGCTACCTTTTGAATACGTAGACGAGCGTTTGACCTCTGTGGAAGCAGAGGCACAGCTAAAAGCTCAAAAACAATTTTCTACCCGCAATAAGGG
>NZ_PVWF01000113.1 GCF_003003995.1 Pleurocapsa sp. CCALA 161
ATCAGTCTTTAAATTAATTATGCCTAGCTACTTAACAGTTATTAGTTAACCCGAAAGCAAAACATTACGCATTCACCAACGCCCAAATATTTCTTAATCATTGTGCTAATTAGAACCATTGGCACTATTCCCAACAAAAGCCAGAGTCAAACTATCGTGAACTAAAAAGTGGTGTAAGTGATAAGCTCTTTCTTCAGTTTTTAGCAAAATTTGCTCGTATAAATAGCGAGTAGCGCGATCGCCTAAACTTTCTGCTTGAGCAGCTTGTTGACGTAGTAACTTGATAATTTCTTGCTCGGCTGAGAGATCGTGTTCTACCATCTGACGTTCGCCAAACACACCATCTTCTTCTTGTTCAAAGCAGCATAATTCAGCCAGCTTACTAAAACTTGCAGCAGGAATACCACCCAAGCCGTTTTGACGTTCACCTATTTCGTGAACGTGACCCTGGACTTCTTCATAGCTTTCGGCAAAAAACTCATGCAGTGAATAATATTCAGAGCCTTCAACTACGAAATGGTGTTTTTGATATTGCAAGTATAAACCTTGGAAGCTAGACAAGACAGCATTAAAGCCTTCACAGACGGGGGTAGTAACGCTTTTATCTAGTAATACTGGATTATCTTCTACATGACCAAACGGACGTAATAAACCTGTGGTAGTAGACATAATTCTTGCTCTCTCATTCAATATTTTTCCTGGATAATATTAACCTAACACGAATAGCTTATTGCGAATCAAAAAGTCACTAAATAATTTTCAAAAACCTCAACCAAAAAAAATATTAATCTTTCTAAAGCTTATTACTTATGACTTATAAGCTATTGTTTTTCGGTTGCATCACATAAGTATTAGTTTTTGCAAAATACAATTGATTCTCAATAAGTAGTCAAAACTTATCGCAACTAAAGCATCATACAGAACTTGATTTGTAATCAAGATAATTTATATTTGTTGCTATCTATTAGCATTAAGCTGTATATTAGATTCGAGAAGCATGAGCTAACAATACTCCTGTACAAATACTTAGAGTCTTCGACTACGTTCATCAAAATACGCTTTATTAAAAAAATAAACTAATAATATTCTTGTTAAGCAAAAGCATGAAACCTAGTACTTCGAATCAGCCAATCACTCACTCTATTGAGATAAATTTTAATCAACGCTGGAGCATATATTATCGTTTACAGCAGCTCGAAATTCCTTGCAGCTGTTTAACCAATCAACCTCTACAAGTAGAAATCAATAATCCAAGTGCGATCGCTCAGCTTTGCTGTGTAGTCAAACAGTCAACTGCATCTCGTAGTGAGTTGATTGATTGGCTCGATAACTGTTGGAGAATTGAGAGCAAACGCAGAAAAAATAAATTCTGAACTTTGACGAGACGATTAATACAATTATGATCGATTAATAGTTATTGTAAGTTTGGGGTTAGCGAAGCGAACAATTCACGATCGATAAAAAATATGGATAAAAAAACTGATTACATATTCTCGATTAACACAGGAAGATCTGGTTCGGATTATCTGGCAAATATATTAAATCACATTTCAGGTTGTCGATCTTTTCACGAGCCAAAACCAGTAGGTAATGGACAAGCTATGATTCGTTATTCCCGGGGTAATCTAGAGCCAATGAGAAAATTGGCGAAAAAAAAGGCTCAGATTATTAAACAGTTAAAGTCAGAACATCAAGTATATGTTGAAACAAATCACTGTTTCATTAAGGGATTTGGATGGTTTATTCCTCAGTATCTTCCTGAAGACAGAATAGGCGTTATTATTCTCAAGAGAGAAAAATCCAAGATCGCCAAGAGTCTTTTGAGAATAGGTTGTTCTCCCCTCAAGCGATTCGGCAGAGACTGGATTAGCACACCTGAGATGAAAGATCCTCTAACTACACCACCTAAACTCTTAATTTCTCCCAAGGTAACATACCAATATGCTCGTTTTGCGAAGTTGATGTTAAGGGGTAATAAAGGGCTTGTCAGAAACGTTTTCAAACAGGATTTCAAGTATCCACAATGGTTAATTGATTATGAGTTAGAATGTCTCCAGTGGTACGTAGAAGAAATACATAAAAAAACAACAGCTTTCAAACAAAAGTACCCTAAAATTAAGTATTACGAGACGAACATTGAAGATTTAAATTCTTTGGAGTCTGTTCAACAAATGATCGCCTATTTTGGATTACATCCAAAACCATCTTTGATGGACGTTGTTGGTAAGCCAACTAATTTGAAACTGCTTCAATTAAGAAATTAATTTAGTAAGTATTTATTTTTTGTTTATATATCCTAATCATTGCCAAAAATAAATTTCTACTTCAGCTACAAAAAAGTAGAAATTCATAGGAAATTAAGCGATGCACTGGGTACTTAAACAATTATTAAGTTTTTTAGTTAAAGATTCATCTAAATTATGTCCAATGAAAACAATTTCATTTTTTGGTTGAGTCTTCCAATCATCAGCTTCTAGATCGTAACGAGGACCACTAAGTTGAAAAATATGTCGTGATTCGCTTTCTTGAAACCACAAAATTCCTTTGGCACGAAACACATTATTTGGTAATTGTTCAGTTAAAAAATGCTCAAATTTCTTAAGTTCAAATGGGCGATCGCTTTGGAAGGAAACAAAACTAAAACCATCATTTTCTAAATGATTATTAAAAGATGCGCGATCGCGTCGAAACTCGGAAATCTGATCTTGATAATAATTTTCTTGAGTTATACCAATATCTAAAATTAGAGGTAAAGGTACTTTGCCATATTCACTCTGTAAAATTCTAAATCCTGGCTTAATATCACTAATAAATGCTTCTAATTCGGCAATTTGCTCCTTGGTTGCTAAATCAATTTTATTTAAAATAACCAAATCACCATATCTAATTTGGCTGAGTGCAGTGTCGCTCTCAAAATGTTTCAGATCAAAAGCTGCTGCATCAACAACTGTAATTACAGCATCGATGCGAGTTAAAAATTTTAATTCTGTAGAAAGAAAAGTTAAAAGAATTGGTAACGGATCAGCCAATCCTGTAGTTTCAATTACTAAATAATCTACTTTTTCTTCTCTTTCTAAAACCCGATAAACAGCATCTACCAAACTGTCATTAATCGTACAACAGATACAACCATTATCAAGCTCTACCATATCTGATTCAACTGAGATTAGCAGTTGCTCGTCAATGTTAATATCGCCAAATTCGTTAACTAAAATAGCTACTTTTAAATTATCTTTATTTTGTAAAATTTGATTGAGTAGCGTAGTTTTACCACTGCCTAAAAAACCAGTAATAATCGTTACTGGCATTCCAGTTTTAGGTATAGATGGTAAGGCATCGGATAGAGTAAAGTTTGGACGAGTCATATTTTTATTCAAGAAAAAAATCAAAACTAAGTAGCGAATCTCTGTTTGTTGCCATAATAAACTGTTTTAAACTCTAGGCGATCGCTTTTCGGACTATAGAGAGTATAAGTAGCCTTGCCTGGTTCTCTCCCCACATTTCCCACCCCGATAACTCTTCTTTGAGGTGCAGTAATAGTTTGAACAGGTTGCCGATCATCTAAAGTCATTACTGAACTATTAACCGAACCCCCTTGTAATTGATATTCAAATACTTGACCCGAACGACCACAAAAGAGATGATTTGCCTCTACTCTTTGCAAGCGGTCTAACATTTGCCAGGGTTTAGTTTCAGGGTTCAATTTATCACTGACACCGACAGTACTTCCGTGGATTAACAAACAATCCAGTTCAAAAAAACCAAAGTGACAATTGCGTAACCATTGTACGGTTTCGCGAGATACTGAATCCCAAAGAAGTTTAACAGTTTCTTTACCAAAGCGATCGATTAATTCTGTTGGTTCTGCCATCGAACCTAAACCATGTAAAGCAAAACATTGTTCTTCCCACCAACCAACGCATACTTGTGGTTCTAATTCTCCAGGTAAAGGGTTTTGAATGCGTTTAATTACTTTTTCGCTATCTGGATTAGCTGCTATTAAGTCACCCAAGATATAAAATTCTTCTACAGTAACTGTTTGGCTTTTGATATCTGCTAATACTGCCTCGTAAGCTGCTAAATTACCTTCAATTCCGCTTAATATTGCCCACATTTGGTTTTGAGGATTTTTAACTTTTTTCATAATGATTATCATTATTATGATAGGACAAATAACAATTTAATAGTAGAAGTCCCTGTACGATATACTTTTCTCTATGAGAAAAAAGGCGATCGCTGAATGATCGTCGAGCATCATTCGTATTCGTCTTGAACAAAATAAATAAACTATCTCAGCTAGGTAAAGTACAGCAATTATTTTCTTTTGTTTTGTCTTTGAACTTACAAGCCTGGTTTTAGTGATCGCTGTTTGAGTTAGATTTTGTTGAGCCAGAGCGATCGCTAAATTATCTCAATATAATATAAACAAGCTCTTAAGTAGCTAGGCATAATTAATTTAAAGACTGATATGAGGTGGTGGAGTAGGGGAGAAAAATAAGAATCCGTTATTTTATATTTAATTCCACCCAGCTACTTATAATTGAGAATATTGATTGTTTGTTTACTAAATCGAGTGATTAATGAAATTTTTGCAAGACTACACCATCGTTATTCGTCCTGACGATAATAATACTTTTGTTGCTTATGTACCTGCAATTGAAGGATGTCATGCTTGGGGAGAAACTTCTGAGGCAGCAAGAGCGGAGTTAAACAATGTGTTTGCTATGATACAAGAAGACTATCAAGAAATGGGGCATTCTCTTCCTCAAGATGTTGAATTGGTTGCTGCCAATGCCAGCTAAAGCAAAAGAATTAGAAAAAGTTGCTAAGAAACTGGGATTCAAGAAAGCGAGACAAAAAGGCTCTCAAAATCTATGCTGTTCATAAGGAAAGATATTTAGATGTACAGCTTGATAACTTTCATCTTCTGTCTTTTCTGCCTTTTTTCCTAATTCACACCAGACGTTAGATAATAAAGATTGAAGTTTTCAATTTTCAGAGCAGATAGGTAGAGAGTGAAGAAGTTAATTCGTGGTCTAGATAAATTCAGGAAAACATATGTCAGTAGTCATCAAGAGCTATTGGAGCAGCTTGCTCTTGGTCAGAAGCCGAGGGTACTATTTGTCGCCTGTTCAGATTCTAGA
This sequence comes from Pleurocapsa sp. CCALA 161, assembly GCF_003003995.1. Taxonomy (GTDB): domain Bacteria; phylum Cyanobacteriota; class Cyanobacteriia; order Cyanobacteriales; family Xenococcaceae; genus Waterburya. The sequence goes on from NZ_PVWF01000113.1 coordinate 5,145, forward strand.
GTCGATCCGAACCTCATCACCAATACCGATGTGGGAGAACTCTTTGTCATCCGCAACGCAGGCAATATTATTCCTCCCTACGGTGCTGCTAATGGTGGTGAAGGTGGCACAATTGAATATGCCATCAGCGCTTTGGGGATCGAGCAGATAGTGATCTGCGGACATTCTAACTGCGGGGCAATGAAAGGATTATTAAAGCTTAATAAGCTGCAAAAAGACATGCCTCTGGTTTACGATTGGCTCAAGCACGCGGAAGCAACTCGTCGTTTAGTGATGGAAAACTATTCTCACTACAATGACGAAGATTTGATGGATATGCTGGTGGCAGAAAACGTCCTCATTCAAATTGATAATCTTAAAACCTATCCGATCATTAGAGCCAGACTACATCAAGGCAGACTGAAGATCTACGCCTGGGTTTACAACATAGAAACAGGAAATGTTTTAGCCTATGATGCTCGGACTCATACCTATATACCCCCTGAAGGACAACTATTGGAAGAAGAAGAGCCAGCACGATCTTTTTCCGTTAGTGGAGGCGATCGCGAGTCCCTTATTCCCGTCAAAAAAGAATTAGAAGCCTTGCTCAAAGTCTCTCCTAAAACTCCTCAAGCAGCGGAAGAAGCAACGCGATCTCTAGTTTATTTGTTTGATAAAGCCCGACGCTTGGGAATGAATAATATTGAATTACAAAACTATCATTCTTTATTCTCTGAATCAGTGCAGCTGTGGGCAGAGCAACTTTATGCCCGCACCTAATATTAGAAGTTAAAAGTTAAAAGTTAAAAGTTAAAAGTCAGTACTTAACAATTAGTAATCAGCAATTATGGAAGTCATTCCCGCAATAGATTTACTAGACGGCAAGTGTGTTCGTCTTTATCAAGGTGATTATAACCAGGCTTCAATTTACAACGACAATCCTGTAGAAGTAGCCCTGCAATGGGCAGCAGAAGGAGCAACCAGACTCCATGTAGTTGATTTAGACGGAGCAAAAGCAGGTAAATCAGTAAATCTGTCAGTAATTGAAGCGATCGCCTCAGCAATTGATATTCCCGTTCAGGTTGGCGGTGGCTTACGCGATCGCGAGGGTGTAGCTAGATTACTCAAGACGGGGGTACAGCGAGCTATTTTGGGTACTGTAGCAGTCGAAAAACCAGAGTTGGTCATTGAATTGTGTCAGGAGTTTCCCGAACGGATTGTTGTCGGTATTGATGCTCGTAACGGCATGGTAGCTACTAGGGGATGGTTGGAAACTTCCGAGGTTGCCGCGACAGATTTAGCTCAACGGATGGCTCAACAGGGAGCAGCAGCAATTATTTATACCGATATTCATCGTGATGGCACTTTATCGGGACCAAATATGGATGCTCTCAGAGAATTAGCCTCAGCAATTGATATTCCTGTAATTGCCTCTGGTGGGGTAAGTTCATTAACTGACTTATTAAGTCTTTTAGGGCTAGAGTTGATCGGCGTTACAGGTGTAATTGTTGGTCGGGCAATTTATACGGGAGATGTAAGTCTTAAAGAAGCCATCAGAGCTGTAGGGGAAGGGCGCTGGCAGGATGTTCCCCCAGAAACAAATACTTTTATTGTTTAGACTTAAATTCGGGAGAAGCTTAGAGCTTAAAGCTGACGTGAACTACCGAACGCTGAATCGAAGAATATAGACATGGGGCTTTTCGCCGACAAGCTAATTACTGCTCATTGCTTCGTTGTTCATTGCTCATTGCTCATTGCTCATTGCTCATTGTCGAATCCCTGCTTTAGCAGCTACTGCCACACCAATTACCTCAATCTGTTTGTGTTGAAGTATTTTAATTGCTTCTTTAACCGTAGTTCCTGTCGTATGAATATCATCTAGCAGCAGAACTGGATATTTTGGTAGTTTTGCACCTATTTGTAATGCACCCTGTATATTGTTATCTCTGGCTGCTAAAGTTTTTAGATTGAACATTGCTTCGGTTTCTTTAACCCGAATTAAAGCCTGGGTATTTAATTGATATCCTGTAGTAATTTGACAAAAACTTTTTGCCATAACTTCTGCCTGATTAAAACCTCGCTCTTCCTGCTTTTTGACATGTAGCGGAATTGGCACGACAGTTATTTTGGGTGGAAGTTTAATTGATTTACTCTCTAACCAAGCCTTTGCTAAAAGTATTCCCAACACATCCGCAATTTCTGGTTTACGCTGGTATTTCATCAGGGCGATCGCTCTTTTCAACTGTCCATCATACCTACCCCAGGCAAAGATATTCTGAGTCTGATCGAGCTTAAGGCGATCGCTTTTTGACAACTGATGACTAGACAGCTTTTGCCAACAGTATTCACATAAAATATGAGAAGTAGTGCGTTGACAAAATTCACAACGAGATTCGAGAAAAACCGAGAGCAGTTGTTTAAACATACTCTTAGCTTGCCCAAAATTAAACAGTGATTCTTGATGTTTGTGATTGTCATAAACAAGCTACAAGCTAGGAACACTTTAGAGCAGAATAGATAAATATATTTTATATTTGAGCGCTGCAATATCAGATGCGATCGCAAACTGTAGACATAGCAACAATCGCTATAATATACGCACAACACAAAAGTCAATAAAGTCAATTTTTGAAAATGCTCGATTTTCTTAATCCTCTTTTAAACCGCCATCCAGAGCGTATTAAAGCCAATGTAGAAATATACACCTGGGCGACTTGTCCTTTTTGTATTCGTGCCAAATTACTTCTGTGGTGGAAGGGAGTTAATTTTACTGAATATAAAATTGACGGTGATAATGAAGCTAGAGAGAGAATGGCGCAACGCTCAAATGGTAAGCGGTCTGTGCCACAAATTTTTATTGACGGACAACATTTAGGTGGTTGCGATGATCTTTATAAATTAGATAGTCAAAGACAATTAGACTCTTTATTAATTCAATCACCTAGATAGGTTAAACCCCTTGTGGAGTAGCGGTTGCCAGGAATCTAAATGAGAATACTTATTAATTGATCATTTATTTCTTTTGACCAAACTATAGCCATATTATTTAAGTAATAATGAAAATAATGTGTTGAGTATAAATTTCTAATATTTCCTAGTACTAATGAAATTACCAGAATTAGACGTTAAAACTATAGACCGCATAGTGGAAATGGCATGGGAAGATCGTACTCCCTTCGCTGCAATTGAAGCCCAATTCGGCTTAAAGGAGCAAGCAGTGATTACTTTAATGCGCCAAGAAATGAAGCATTCTAGCTTTAAAATGTGGCGTAAGCGAGTTACAGGACGTAAAACTAAACATCTGGTCAAAAGAGATTTTGTTGAAGGCAGATTTCGCTGTAAAGAACAAAAATAAGATTTGATAGTAAACGTTACGCCCCCCGCTCAAAAATCGCCTGAACTTTGTGCTGCTGTGACTATTAGTCAAAATTAACTGTCGTATTTCATCACCATCTCTAAACGAGATAGTGCGCTAGTTGCTGATTCTTGAAGGTAAGGATCGGCAGATTTATTTTGACTAAGATGCCTTAAAACTTCTACTCCTCTTTCGTCCCCCATTGAGCCTAAAGCATTGACAATCGACATTTGAACCACGATGTTGTCAGTGGTGTTTAAGGTTTCGACTAAAAGGTCAAATACTGGCGAGCCGATTTCACCCAAGGTCATCACCGCAGGTATGTTAACTACAGGATTGGGATCGTTTAATGCTTGCTTCAATCCTTGGATACCTTCTTCGGGCATTGGTACATCTGGATGATTAACGGCAATTTGTGCCAACACCTTGGCACAGCTAGAGCGCACTGTAGGGTTATCGCTATTTAGCAGTGCATTAACCACAGGAGAAACAACTTCTGCACCAATTACGCCTAAAGTTTTTACTGCTGCGCGACGATACTGTACATCTTCCTGGTCAAGAATGCTCATGAGACGAGGAATCGTATTTTCATCTTTCACCTCGGCTATTTCCCACATTGCTTTGCTGCGTAGGTTGGGATTGGGATGCTTCAGTTTGGCAAATAAAGCGTCAATAGTCATTAGTCATTAAATTTTATAATTTTTGATTAACTTTAGATCATTCTACAAATCTAACTACCTAATATTATTCAGCAAGCTAGCTAATCAAAAAAACAATTACACATACAACAGGAGCTTTAAGGCTGATACCAAAACCTACTAAAGTCACAGCAACAGACCTAAAGCCCCCATCATTGAAACAGACATATCATATCTGTCTATTAAAATTAAACTTTTCAACCAAACTCTTAAGAAAGAGAGTTGATTACGTAGTCTAATAGAGTATTGTATTCAACTAATGCTTGAGAAGACATATCGCGAGGAGCGCAACCACGGTTACGAGCAAAAGTCAAAGCTTCTACGTAAGGAGCAGTAGGCAAGTTCAAAGAACGATATACTTCACGTTGTCCAGCAATACCCCATTCGTCTAAAGGACCAGTACCACCAACAACTAAACAATAGTTAACTAAGCGCATGTAGTGCTTAACATCACGAAGACACTTGCTTTTGAAGGTGTCATTTGAGTTAGCTTCACCGTCGTTGTTCAAGTAAGAATACTTTTTGATAGCAGCATCATAAGCTTCTTGAGCAACTTGATCGATATTACCAGCTAGTTTCTCAGCAGCTTCCATACGAGCAGCAGCACGTTGAAGACTACCTTGGACTGACTCTAAGTCAGAAGTAGAGGGAAAGCGTCCCGCCGCATCAGCAGCAGTAACAACTGTAGTTACAACAGATTTCATTGATTAATTATCTCCTGAATTGCTTGAAATTAAATTATGGTAAGTTTTCAATGCTCGTGCCAACAGCCCAAAACATTGAGACTAAGCACAAACCTAGCTAAGGGCAGAAATTACTCTGTCGAAGTAGCTTGCAGCTTCAGAAGTGATTGCAGAGCAATCGCCATCTTTCATTTCCATTTTGCGGAATCTTTTGCCACCATTAGCTTCAGTATTGCTGTTATTAATGTGAGCCAAAGAAGCAGCTTTCATAATACCAACAGCGCGACCAGTAGATTGTAAAGGTACACCAAGAGCAGTGTAAGTTTCTTTCAATCCGTTCAAGCAACGATCTTCTAGTACGGAAGCATCGCCAGATAATAGAGCGTAAGTAATGTAACGTAGAACGATTTCACCATCGCGCAAACAAGCAGCCATGCGACGATTAGGATAACAGTTACCACCAGCTTGAATCAAGCCTTGGTTTTCGCAAATCATACCAGCAACAGCATCAGACACAATGCAACTAGCGTTACTAGCAATTGTGTTAACAGCGTCTAAACGTTTGTTTCCTTCAGAAATAAAGTTTTTTAGAGATTGTAGTTCGTTTCCGCCTATGCAAGCAGTTTTGCTATCTGCACTTACTACGGCTCTGGAAAAAGCGTCAAGCATTAAGCTCTCCTTAATTGTGACAACAAATTTATTTTTTATCTATTTTGATAGATGCATTTGATTCATCCATCGATATTGAAGATAAAAGATTAACCCTACAGTAGTCTCCTTTATTAAAAACAAAGTAATAATCTGTAATGTTTAAGTAAATCCTGTTACAGTTTAAGCAATAACTATAGAGTATGTTAAATAAATCTGTGAATCAAAATCATCAGCAGCAACAACTTGGGCAAAATCAATCTAAATTTAATTTGCTTAATTTTTCTTAACTTTTAGGTGATTAATTAGTGGATTTTAAATTTTGTGGGAGATGATCGGCGCAATATTTGCCTAACCAAATTACACCCTCAAGAGATCGCATTGGCAACAGGAATAGACCTTGCTCAGAAGTTGATAGATCCGCCTTAACCTTGGCAGGATTAAGACCTAGTATTTCTAAGAGAGAATCAAAGTTTTCCTCTTTTACTTGAACCTGGCAAAAGCCTCTTAACCAGTTTAATTGATTTTGTAATGGCGCGATCGCTTCTGCTTGAACTGCTCGAATAGTTTGCTGTACTTCTAGGGATTCTTCGGCGAGCAGCTTTTCCCTTGCTTCTGGTTCTAGACCCAAACTAGCCGCGAGTTCCACAGTCTCATAAAACATCGGCAAGACAAAATGTTCGACCAAACCTACAACTCCCTGCACAATTGTCACAAATTGACCTGCCTGTAAATGAATCGTTACTTCGCCATTAGTACTTTGCACCTTCACTAAACCCGCAGGACTATCCGTCAGAACTCCTACCAAAGATGAGCTATTTTTAGGGTTGTGCTGCACAAACAAAGCTGTTCCCTGAGAAACTATTTTAGCTTCAGGAGTAGTGATGGTGCTTTGTCCTTGTTCGGGACGAATCATAATCAAGGCAGCTCCACTGGTCAATTCAAAGCTGCGTTTACCAGGAGGAAAACGAAAGGTAGTACCTGCGCCTGTTCTCACCAAAGTGCCTTCATTAAATAGAATATCGGCGCGGGAATTAGCACCAGTACGCACAGAATCTTGAGGTACAATTACATCGCCAAGTTGGGCTTGACTCCAATCTTGTTTTTGACCATAGTTGATGTCGACTTGATTACGGATTTTGTAAATTTCGGCTTCTTTAATCACAGTATCAGCCGAAGTTGGAACGCTTAAAAAAGCAGCCAGGCACAAGCCGAGAAGCAGATTTTTAACCCAGTTATAAGGTACGCGATCGCGGAAAAACTGCTGCATTTATAGACTGATGTTTAATTAGTGACGACCAACTTACAATAGCATTTCATTTAGCAATATTGGAGATAGTTTTTGCCAAAGCAAAATCTTGATCAGTTAAGCCTCCTGCATCGTGAGAGGAGAGAGAAACAGTGACTTTATTATAGGAAATAGTCAAATCTGGATGGTGTTGGGCTGCTTCGGCAGGCTCAACTAATTGATCGACAAAAGCGATCGCTTCGACAAAGTTTTTGAATTCAAAAGTACGGGTAATTGTTTGTTTTGACTGTTGCCATTGAGGTATGGTTTGAATCTTTTGGTCAATTTCAGTTTGTGTTAAGGGTATGTCATTAGCCGTTGCTGATGCTGGCAATAAACCCAGGTTAGCTGCAATTATTAGAGGCATGACGATAAATAATTGCTTGGAGAAATAAGGTTGCATTGATATCAAGGAATTTAAATTTAATCTGTAGGTCATTAATAATTTAAATTGATCGAGTTAGAAGTAATACTAGTCAAGCTATAAGGTATCAGCTTTAACACCAATCACTTCACTATTAACTCTGACTCTTACAGTTTAATCAAATTTTAGTTGCTGCCGAATTTACTGACGAATAATGACCGTTTTTTTCTTCTAGGGGAGACATTAATGAATAAAAAGGCTGATGTAGACTAATTAACTGGGCTAAAGTTTTTCTTAAATTAGTTCGGGGTACAATCGAATCGACAAAACCATGCTCTAAAAGATATTCAGAGGTTTGAAAGCCATCGGGCAGTTTTTCTCGAAGAGTTTGCTCAATGACTCGTCTTCCAGCAAAACCGATAGTTGCCTTGGGTTCGGCAATAATCACATCTCCCAACATGGCGAAGCTAGCGGTTACTCCGCCCATAGTTGGATGAGTTAAAACAGGAATATAAAGTAACTTAGCCGTTTGATGGCGGTGTAATGCTCCCGAAATTTTTGCCATTTGCATCAGGCTAAATAAACCTTCCTGCATTCTTGCCCCACCTGAAGAACAGACAACTACGACGGGGAACTGTTCTGCCGTCGCGTGTTCGATTAAACGACAAAGCTTTTCGCCGACAACCGATCCCATACTCCCCCCCATAAAGCTGAAGTCCATGACTCCTAAAGCTACGGGTAAACCATCAATTAGACCTGTGCCTGTTTGCACTGCATCGGTTAGGCCAGTTTTTGCCTGATAGTCTTGGAGTCGAGCAGAATAGTCTTTGCGATCGCGAAATTTTAGTGGATCTATCGGCTGAATATTTTCGTCTAGAGGCTTCCAGGTATTTGGGTCAATTAGTTGCTTAATTCTTTCACTACTTTCTACCCGATTATGATAATTGCATTCAGGACAGACTAACTGATTAGCCTGAAGATCTTTTGTGTAAGCTACCGAGCTACAGGAGTTGCATTTAGTCCACAATCCATCAGCAATTTCTCGTTCTTGCTGTTTTTGTAAAGGAGCTTCAGTTTTTCGAATATTGGCGAACCAATCAAATAAAGAAGACATAAATTTAGGTTTTTTATAGGGCTTTAATCTTGAACATCTTCAGCGGGGCTGAGAAGTAGGAGGGCTGTCCACCGATCTTTAGTTCTTACCTGGATTGCTGCCTGGCTGCCATCGCCACAATATATCCCTGCACCAATATTAAGCACGCGACAAGGAATATCGTAAGCGTTTAATATTTGCTGCATCAACTCAGCCTCCCAGCGAGCTTTAGTCGTCTTTAGTGTAATCCAAGACACTGAATATTTACTGTATTTCTCTTGATCATATAAATTAATTTATCTAAAATAGCTTGATAAGCTTATCTCTTATTCTAAAATTTTCTGAGTCAATTGAAACAAAGATAGATTTGTTTCGATTTGAGGATAATCTCCCTTGAGACAGCTATAGGCTGTAAGCTATAATGTGTAAGCTTTTGGAATCTTCTCAATAACGCTCTGGGACGAAACAACAGCAAAAAATAGTTTTGTTCAAATTTCAAATGATATTTGAACTAAGGATTTGGCGTTGATCCCGAACTCAAGTTAAGTATAAATTTTGGCGATGTCTGCTAAGGTGGCAATCTTAAAACCGTTGCCGACTGCTGCCATTTTCCATTCTTCATTATGACGATAAACTTCGGCTAGAATCATGCCCGTCATCCCTTGATATTCTTCGCCTGAGAGATTATAGCGAGCCAATTCTTGATTACTATTGCGATTTACCATACGGACAAAAGCATTTTCGACCATACCAAAATCTTGGCGACGCTCGTTACATTTATAGATATTAATTGCAAAGAGCAGATAAACAATGTTAGGAGGAATTAACGGCAGATCGATGTTAATAATCTCGTCGTCTCCTTCCCCTGCACCTGTTAGGTTATCTCCTTGATGGGCGATCGCTCCAGAGCTATGTCTTAAATTACCAAAGTAAATTATATTTTTAACATCGAGTAATTTTTTATTATTATCCAAACACAAGACTGAAGAATCGAGGTCAAACTGTTTGTTCCCTCCCCAAAATCCGCCAGATTTCTGGGCAACATCCCAACCCAACCCACACATAATCTGCTGCAAACTGGGATCTTCTTTGGTTAATGAAATTCGTTGTCCTTTCTTTAAATTAATTGCCATAGTTTTGATTATTGATTATTAGATTACTGCTCATTGCTCATTGCTCATTGCTCATTGCTCATTG
>NZ_PVWF01000114.1 GCF_003003995.1 Pleurocapsa sp. CCALA 161
ATCCAATACTGGTTAAAAGGGTTTCTATTTGAAAATAACCACTCTTACTCTGCTGTAATGCGAAAAGAGCAAAATAAGCTATTCTCAAGGCCATTATTTCACGATAAGGATCTAGTTTAAGAGCCTCGCCAGTTAAATATCCAAATTCGCACAAGTATTCATGTCCTGCAAATTTTTCAAACCAAGAGCCTGGACTGTAGGTAATTTCAATATCAATTATGTGGTCGTCACTATAAAGGCTTTTTTGAGAAATTTGTTCGATACTTGAAATATCCCAAAGATTAGACATTTTTAGCGAAAAAATACCTTTATGGCGAACTTTCCATTGTTTTACCCAAACTTCGAGTCGTTTGAGTAAGTAGGCTTGGTGAGCAATCTGAAGTAGTCTTTCATCTTTAGAAAAATAGCGAGTTGTTTTACAGTTATTTTTTCTCTCGTTTTTTGATATGTATTGTCTCTTTTTTTTATCCTCACCAAAGTCAGCTAAAAGTTTAGAAGCTGACACGGTAATTCCTTCTTTCCAAGCTTCGGGTTTACGAAAAGCGATCGCAGCTAGTGCATAATGTAGTTTTAGGGTTTGTTCGCCAAATTGATGGGCAATTACTTCTTTAGTTTGATATGCTACTTCGGCAAAGTCAGTCAGGTCAAATCTATCTCGAATTTGTAACTCGACTCGACCAGAGGTAAAATCTTTCCCTCCGTTTAATCTATTGGGTTTTAATTGCCAAAAATCCATCCCTATAACCCCTGCTGTGTAAACTGTGTCAGTTATTGCACTACTAGGACATTCTTTGTAAAATTTGTTTTGGCACAGTTGTGGTTCTGTAGGCGATCTTGCTTCTTTTCTATTGAGATAGAGTTCGGATTGACTCTTGATACTGGACTCATGAGAGTTGTTTTCGGTCTTGACTCTTTTATGGTTAATTTTAGCGTCAGAATGCCCCATTGTTACGCCAGATATAGAAGAGTTTAGGTTCAGCTAGAGCAAAGAGGTATGTTTTCCTTGTTCAGCATTTGTCCGAATAAAGCCACAAAAAAAGCGTAGCTATCTAAAAACATAGCTGAGAAATTAGCTTTTATTCTGTTTCTTTGTCTTTTTTGCAGATTAATTTAACTACCAAATTTGATTGTGGCGGAAAGTTCTGAGAAGAAAAATTCAGCCCACCGATTACGTCTTTGTTTCCTTGAGCAACAATAGTAAAAGCAAACAGTTATCGAGACGGAGTATTCGAGCTATTATTGATAGTTATTTGTCTGTCACCAACTTAAAGCATATTCCAGGTAGAACACTCTCTGCTCATAGCCTAAGACACACTGCTGGCACGCTAGCATTGAGGACTGGTTCGGACTTAAGACAGGTGCAAGATTTGTTGGGTCATGCCGATCCTAGAACTACTTCTATCTATGCTCATGTGGGCGATTGCCCTAAAGGACTAACTTCGTGTCGCGAAGCTAGCCGTCCTAAAGGATACCGCTTCGCATAAAGGCATCGCTGGGAAAACAACCCAGGCACTAATATAGAAAGTGAAGTAAACTACCTCAGCCTTAAGGTATGAGGCTTTTTGTATCCCTTAAATTGCTCGCTAGAGGAAGTTGAAAAATGAAAGTACTGCCTTGACCCAATTCGCTGCGAACACTTAACTTGCAGGAATGCGATCGCGCTATAGATTGGGCGATCGCCAACCCCAACCCCGAACCACCAGTGCTGCGAGAGCGATCGTCTTGGATGCGATAGAAGCGATCAAAAATCTTTTTTTGATGTTCTGGTGCAATACCAATACCCGTATCTTTAACTTGAATTAGAGCGTGAGAGGCATCGCGCTCTAAAATAACCGTAACTCGACCTTCTGAAGGCGTATATTGGATGGCATTGACGATTAAGTTATAAACTAAACGATATAATTGGTCGCAATCGCCACTTACATTTATAGATTTTTTCACCCTAAATTCAGAAGTCAGCGTTATTTGATTAGCGATTGCCAATGGTTCTAGTTCCTCTACTAAGTCATCAACCAAATCGTTTAAACAACAAAGTTGTTGGCGTAAAGGAATTGCTTTTCGATCCATCCGAGCTAACCATAGCAGATCGGCAACCAGTTGAATCAATCTTTTATTTTCTTGCTTGATCGTAGTTAAAATGTCTTTTGTTTCTTGTTTGTCTAGATCGACTAACAGTGATGATTCTACCGTTGCTTGCGTAGCTGCTAAAGGGGTTCTCAATTCGTGTGCGGCATCTGCTGTAAACTGTTCGATTTGTTGATAGGAGCGGTAAATCGGTTGCATTGCCAATCCAGCCAACCACCAGCTAGCAACAGCTACGAGAATTAATGAAATTGGTAATCCCAAGAGCAGAACTAACTTTACCCTACCGAGATAATCTTCAAAATCAGCAAGGCTGCGTCCAACTTGAAAATAGCCCCAATCTTCTCTAGTTTGAGTATGCAGCGAAAGAGAAATTTGGTGATAGATGTTGCCCGTGCCATCTTTAAAAGTTTGCCAAGGTTTTTTGTTTAACGCTTGAGGTAATCCTTCTGGATAATCTCCCGCAATAGCGATTAAGCGTCCTGACATATCGTACAAGCGAGCGTAGTAATTACCTCGATCAATAGCAGAAAGAATGTGACGTTGCGAGTTAAAACGCTCAGAAATACAGCTAGTTTCAACCAAGCAAAGATTGGGCAAAAGTTTTTTAATAATTGGTTCAATTTGTCCTGGCTGCTTTAATTTTAGCTCTAGACTATCGTGTAAAGTTCCCGCTACAGATTCTAATTCATTATCGAGGGCAACCCAATGAGCATGAGAGATCGCTTTGTAAACTCCCATTCCCAGCAGACTCAAAATCAATCCCATTACTCCTGCGTACCAGAGAGACAATGAAACGCGAGTTTTATTAAAGAGTTTATTTTGTCTCATCATTTGTCTAGGTTAAACCGATATCCTAAACCGCGTAGGGTTTCAATTGAATTGGAGCAAGAGACTACTTCTAACTTACGTCTGAGTAAGCGTACTTGAGCAGCAACGACATTGCTAAAAGATTCTGCATCCATTTCCCAAAGTTGATTGCGAATCTGCTCGCTAGTGACAATTTGATTCGGACGCTTCATGAAATACTCTAGTAATTGAAACTCCTTATTGGTTAACAAAACCTTTTCCTTATCGCCTTCTGGTGTCAGATGATAAACAGTCTGGCTGCCATAATCTAGGCTCAAGTTTCCTAATTCTAAGTGTTGAGGCTGAATTTGGGGCGATCGCCTCTGTAATGCTCGCAAACGTGCCAATAATTCTGCCATACCAAAAGGTTTGATTAGATAATCGTCTGCACCCGCATCTAATCCAGTCACCTTATCCTCCATGCGATCTCTGGCGGTGAGCATTAAGACTGGTAAGGGATTATTTTTAGCACGCAACTTTTTAAGCAATTCGATTCCTGACAAACCAGGCACTAACCAATCGAAAATAGCTAAGGTGTATTGTGTCCAATTACTTTCTAGATAACTCCAAGCGTCATCACCGTTTTTTACCCAATCGACAATGTATTTATGATGTTTGAGAGTGCGTTCGATCGCAGCACCTAAGTTTGGTTCGTCTTCAACGAGGAGAATTCTCATTTTATTAGGTTAAATTTAGCTATAAATCGTTAATTGCTCTTCTTAGCGAGGTCAAAGAGCGATTGTAGTTCAAAATTGCTTTGACTTTATTGCCAGCAGCGTTGGTCAATTCATTTTGTGCCGTGTTCACTTCTAGCTGAGTAGTTGCACCTCGACGATAGCCAAAGCTAATCAACTCCAGTGCTTCTTGTGCTTGTTCTAGGGCAGCAGTTGCCGTTTTAATATTCTTAGCATTCGCCATCAGATTTTTGTAAGCTTGTTCGATTTCCAAACGAATTTGGCTGCGGGTATCGGCAAAACGAGTTTCGGCAATTTTAACGTTCGCATCTTCCTGTTTTGCTGCTGCTGATGCCGTTCCACCATCAAGGAAATTCCAGGCGACTCTAGCTCCTGCTGCATAGCCATCTGCCCCTTTGTTACTTAGTTCGCTTAATGCTTGATAATTGGCAAACAAACTTACAGTTGGTCTAATTTCAGCTAAGGCTATTTGTCGCTGTTGAGAGCTAATATTGCGCTGTATCGACTGCTGTTTCAATTCTGCTCGATTTTGAAAAGCTAGAATAATACTTTCTTCTAAAGAGCGATTCCATTGACCTGCTGTTTGGACTGGCTCGGCAGCAGCAACATCAGTTGTTTCGGATAAACCTAAGATTCTGGTTAACTTATCGCTGGCAATATCCTGCTCGGTTTGAGCTTGAATTAAGTCTTGTTCAGCATTTTTTAACTGCACTGAAGCCCTAATTGTATCTAGTTTACTTCCCGTTCCTCCTCCTTCTAACAATTGGGCATCGCGCAGACCGATTCGAGCGTTTTCCACGGCTGCTCGGTTGATTTTTACTTGTTCGTCGGCTTCCTGCAAATCGTAATAGGCACTGGAAATATCTAGTCTAGTTTGTTGGCGAATTCTCGCTAATTCTAACTGCTCGAATTTTACTTGTTCCTGGGCGGCTTTAATTTGTGCCGATCGCTTGCCAAAAGTAAACAGGTTATAGTTAGCTTCTACAGTACCGCTCAAAAAAGTAGGCGAAGCAGATTCTGGCTCGAAAATTATGTCTCCAGGTCTTTCTTGGTCGCCAACCTGTCTGAGTTCTCCGTTTACTCCGAAAGTTGGCAGTAAAGCTGCTTGAGCTTGTTGTAGAGCCGAACGCGAGCGTTCTAAGGTTAAGGCAGCAATCTGTAAATCTCGATTATTTTGTGCTGCTAGCTCTAGTGCTTGTTTGAGACTAAGCGATCGCACTTGTTGAATTTTTACTTGATTAGGGGAAGTCGGAAGTTGTAGAGAATTATTCTTCTGCTGCTGTTTTTGTGAGTCCGCTTCAGAAGAAAGTTTACTTTGAGCCAAAACCGATTCTAATTGACTAAAACTAATTCCCACACCAACACCTATAACGATTAACTTTCGAGACAAAGACATAAACTTTTGAGCGACTATTAAATTGGAATTTTTTTTTAGTTAAGGAGAGTAATTAAGTGTTTAAGTTTCCCTCTAATTAGACAGATTGACACAGCCAGATGAAATCAAGATGAAATTTTCACAAAATTAGACCCCAACTACAAGTTAGAGTCTAAAAACAATAATCGATCAGGATAATTTACTTAACTTTTTTCATAAGTAAATTTTAATTTGATAAGTAAGTACGAACTTCAGCCGTTCCTAATGGAGTTTCTGCATTCAAACCAACTTTTTGGCTATATACTCGATACAGCCAATTTTCCTGAAAACCTGTAGTTCTAACACCGCGTAAATTAACTTTTAGAACCGTATCAGGAGCAACTGCTTGAGCAAAAGCGATAGTTGCTTTTCCACTATCAATAGAAGCTTGAGCATCAATTTTTTGACCAGTTTGATCTGTTACTTCAATATCTTTAGCAAGACTTACTTCTTCTGGTAAATAGATCGAAAGTTCGGAAATAGGGCTTTTTTGAACGTGAACTTTAAACTTATGAGTAGCGTTTTGGATGCGAGCATTACTGGGAATTGCTGCACTATCAAAAAGATGGTTAGCATCAGGGTAATCTGACTTTCCGCTTGCCCAAGCTGTAGCTGGTAAAGATATGGTAATTAAGGTAAATGCAACAGTAGAAATTAACTTTTTCATGATTTGTTCCTCAAATAATCAACTTTATTGGTTCTTATTTATTAGTTTGACAAAGCTAAATGAAATCAAAGTGAAATTTCAGTTTTTTGGTAATTTTTTAGCGTTGAAAATTACGAATTTGAGCAACACCAAGATCTAATTCTGTTTCGGTATCGGCAAGCTTTGTTTTGATTCGATAGCTCCAAGGGTTGCGATGAAGTCTCGAAAGAATTACTTTATTCATGTCAATTTCAATCTCATTTGTTGACTTAAGTGGTTCAGTAAAATTAATAATTACTGCATCATCACCAACATTAGAGTTAGTTGCTATTTCTTTCCCAGATCGCTCGTGTACTGTAATATCATTTTTGACAGTGACTCCTGGAGATAAAATAACTTTTACTTGAGAAACAGCAGAACTAGTTTCAGGAATTTGAATTCTAAAGGTATGTCTCACATTTGACCATCTAGTTTGAGGGGATTGAGTAGAGCTTACAAGATAAGGAACGGTTGTTGTCTCTCTGGTTGAATAGGCAAAAGCAGCAGAATTTAAAACTGTAAAGGATATAGTTAAGATCGCAGTAAAAATAAGTTGTTTTTTCATCTTGAGTCTGTAAGAAGTAATGATTTTTCACTTTAGATTCACCTTTTTTCATGAATCTTTAGATCTACTAAATTGACTGATGAAAATGAAACCAAGATGAAATTTAGATTTTTTACCTAAAGATTTAAAAAATAGTTGTTTTATCAAAAAGAAAAACCCGTTTTAATCTCATTGTTAAAAACGGGTTGGTTACAAAAGTGTAAAAAATATCAACTTAGCTATTAATTACACTATTAGTTTTAGATAAATATTAGCTTTTATAGAAAGTTAATTCAAAAAGTAACAATTATAACTCTGGCATTGCCATTGAATTATCTTGAGAGCCGACATTTTTAGCTAAGAAAATATCATTGCTGAAAACTAAAACGACCGTTTACGTTTTCTCCACTAGCATCTGCGGTTATTTTAACTTGATATTGACCAGTTGTCGTACCAGGAAATAAAACCGTGTAATGTTTTCCTTCAGCATCATAAGTGAGATTTAGACTTTGTTGTTTGCCATCAGGTGACTGAACTAGAGCCGTTACTTTCGCATTAGGAATAGCTTCGTGAGTATCACCTTTTTGTAAGTACAAGTCTAAGTGAGTTCCATTTGACTCTTTTTCAGGTACAAATTCTAAATGATAAGGACCTGATTCGACTACTTGTCCCTCAAGAGATTCACCACTATCATCTTTATTACTATTGACAATAATTGAAGTGTCAACTTGAGATAAAGAATTTGTAGAAGAGTTATTTAAATCTTTACCTTGAGCGACGTTACTATAGACTAATGAAATTCCGAAAATACTTAAACTAATTAAAATTAATCTAGATAATTTCAAGTTACTTCCTCCTTATTTAGAAAAATTAAATTTACAACAGATTCTACTTAGAATGACATTCCAAGATGAAATGAAGATGAAATTTTAGCAGAAGTTTTATCATTTGCGCGAAGATATATAATTGCTTTAGCGAAGCTTCTCCGTTAGAATAAAACCAAAATTTTTATATTTTAATTACCTCCGAAATTACCTTGCCATCTTCAACGACTGACATATTTGGCTTGGGTATCAAGAACTTGCCAAACTTAGCGTACAAGGCGGGTAATACTAACAACGTTAACGCAGTAGAAGTAACCAACCCTCCCAGCACCACAACAGCTAGAGGTTGCAAAATTTCTTTCCCCGCACCCGTGCCGATAACTAACGGAATCATTCCCAAAGCAGAAGTCAATGCCGTCATCAAAATAGCTACTAAACGTTCCATAGAACCCTCAAAAATGACCTGCCGTAAAGGCATTCCCCCTGCTAGTTTATTGTTATAGTTATCTACCAGCAGCAATCCGTTGCGTGTTGCCACTCCGAATAAAGTAATAAATCCCACCAACGAGGCTACAGAGATTATTCCCCCTCCTATGGCAATAGAAAATATGCCTCCTACCAGTGCCAGAGGTAGATTAATCATAATCATCATCATAGCTCCTACGGATTTTACAGCGAAATACATTAAAACGGCGATTACAACAAGTGCTAGTCCCCCATAGATTAATAAATTCTGACTTGCTCGTTGTTCCGATTCAAATTGACCGCCGTATTGAATAAAATAGCCTGTAGGCAACTGCACCGACTGACCTACACGCTCTTGAATTTCGGCTATGACTGAACCTAAGTCTCGACCCGATACATTGGCAGAAACAACGATTAAACGAGAGACATTTTCTCGATTAATTGTGTTGGGGCCCGTTCCATAATTAATGTTGGCAACTTGAGCGAGGGGAATTTTTTGACCTGTAGGTGTATCTATCAATAAATTACGGATTACGTCTAAGTTGTTGCGAGCCTCTTCGCGCAACCAAACCACCAAGTCAAACAGTTGCTGTTCTTGGAGAACTTGAGAGACGACTGTTCCATTGAGTGCTGTTTCCACCATCTCAGCTAGATTACCGACGCTTAATCCATAACGAGCAGCTGCTTCTCGGTTAAATTGAATTTGTATCTGCTTGATCGGAACTTGGGGTTCAAGTTGTAAATCTACCAGCCCCTCAATATCTTGTACAGCTTCTTCTACCTCAGAACCCAGACGGCGTAATTCTTTTAAATCAGGACCAAAAACTTTGATGGCGATCGCACTTCTGACTCCAGACAACACTTCATCCATGCGGTGGGAAATAAATCCGCCAATGTTAGGAGCGACTCCAGGGATTCTCGCAAATTCCTCTCGTAACTTGTCAATACTCCCTTCTCTATCTTTCAATCCCTCTTCGCTCAACTCCACATCCAAATGACCCAGGTTCACTCCGCCTGCATCAGCATCCCCTGAAGCGCGTCCAGCCCTTAACTGTACAGTTTTAAATCGTTTATCTTCTTTAAGGGCATCCTGCATTACTATTCCAGCCTGATTTGTCGCTTCCAAAGAACTTCCTGGATAAAGCAGCATCGTATTCACCAATGATGGTTCTTGAAATTCTGGCAAAAATACTCGTCCTAAACTTGGCAGAATTGCTAAAGAAGCAACCAAAGAAGCTCCTGCCACTACTAAAATAATGTTGGGGGAACGGGTGGCAAAATTAAGCAGAGGTCGATAAATTCGTTGCGATAAAGCACTAACCCAAGTATCATCCGATGGCAAAGGTCGCTTGGTTAGCAAAATCGCGCACAGTGCTGGAGATAGGGTCATTGCCACAAGGGTAGAAGCAAAAATCGATACTAAGTAAGCAACACCCATAGGTGTAAAAATACGACCTTCTACTCCCGTCAGGAAAAAAATCGGGGCAAAGACAACCGCAATAATGACTGTGGAAAAAATAACGCTGACTCGTACTTCTACTGAGGTGTCGTAAACCACTTGAAAAGGATGTACGGGATTTTCTGCTAACTGATTCTTTCGCAAACCCCGATAAGCATTTTCCATATCGACAATCGAGTCATCTACTACCGAACCAATTGCCACCGCTAAACCGCCTAAAGTCATGGTATTAATCCCCTGACCGAACCAGCTTAAAATCAGCATTCCAATCAGAACCGATAAAGGAATTGCGCTGAGGGTAATAATGGCAGTGCGCCAGTTCATCAAAAATAATAACAGGATAATCGAAACAATAATAATTCCGTCACGCAGAGAACCAGTAACGTTTTCGATTGCAAATTCAATAAAATTTTCCTGACGAAAAGTTTCCGTTACTGTTACATCTTTGGGTAGTCCAGCTTTGACCTCTTCCATCGCCATTTCAATCTCTTTAGTAACGGTGGGAGTATCGTATTGAGGTTGTTTATTAATCATCACAACAATAGCTGACTGACCATTTAAACTGCCATCCCCGCGCTTTAAAGCAGCTCCAATCTTCACGTCTGCTATATCTTTAAGTAACACGGGTGTGCCATTACGAGCGGTTATCGCAGAATTTACTAGTTGCTCGATTGACTCGATGCGCCCCATGCCACGAATAATAATTTCTTGGTCGGGATTAATCAAAAAACCGCCTGCTGCATTAACATTAGCTCCTCTAGCTGCTGTGGTTACTTCATCTAAGGAGATGTTAAAGGCTTTTAATTTGGCTGGATCGACCAATACTTGATATTGGCGCACATCCCCCCCATAGGCAATGACTTGAGAAATCCCTGGTATAGCTAGCAATCGATTAGTTACATCGCGGTCAATTAAGCGTCGCACTTCCATCAGTGGAGTCGTTTGGGCCGTAAAGGCGTACTGAACGACTGTACCAATCGGAGAAGAAATAGGGGAAATTTGCGGATTTTCAACGCCTTCTGGCAATTTTTGCACTATCTGTTGCAATCGCTCCGTTACCAACTGACGTGCTTGATAAATATTTGTCCCCCACTTGAAGATTACTTTGACCACGGAAATGCCCACCGCAGAGGAAGAACGCACTGTTTCTACGCCAGGCGTACCATTGACCGTACTTTCAATCGGCAGAGTAATTAGCGATTCAACCTCTTCAGGAGCGAGTCCTGGGGCTTCTGTTTGGATTTCTACCTGTGGCGGAGCAAAGTCAGGAAACACATCTAGTGGCATTTGGGTGAGATTATAAGCACCAAAGATAGTAACAACAATAGCTCCTATAACTACTAGCCAGCGTTGGATTATCGACCACTTGAGGATGGAGTTGAGCATAAAAAATAAAATTTACAACAGATTCTACTTAGAATGACACTCCAAGATGAAATGAAGATGAAATTCTAACCGAAGTTTTATCCTTTGCGTGAAAATACTTAACATTGTTATTTGAAATTCACTCTTGTTTCTGTACAAAGTCCTCTCAAAAACTTTACTCACGAAAAAAACTAACATCCAGTAGCTTTACAGTTATTAAGAGATTTAAATAATCTAATTTATTAAATTCAGATTAAAAAACAGCACGAAATTTCATTTTGATTTCATCTACGACTGAGACAATAGAAATCAAGTTAAAGTCAAATGTAATTCAAGTGATATGATGTTCATTAGAATAATTCAAACTAGCAAATTTTTATTTTTTGTAATTATTATAAATATCTTAAGTATTGATGTATTAGCAGCACAAAATATTACTAATAATCATAAAAATTTTTCATTAGAAAGTAATACAATCTTAGCAAAAAACCATTTGCCCCAAACAAATACTAAATTTACTCTCGAAAATTATTCAATTAGACATCAAGGAATTAACACTCTAGATATCAGTATTCAATATAGTTCTTTTTTAGAAAAAGCTAGTTTAATTTTTTATAAAAAAAGTATATCTAAACAAGTAGAATTTCTCCTGAAAAATTATCCTAATGAAACTGATTATTGGGAAATAGTCAACTACTATTTAACTCAGGAAATTATCCAACAAAATCCAAAATTATCTTCAGTAACTATTACTTTGGCAGTTTATCCCAATCAAGAATACTCTTATCATCGCTCAACCACTGTAACTCAAACTTACAGTGGTGAAAAAAAAGAATCTTGGCATTTTAATTTTCCTGTAAATTTTATACAAAAAAGTCAAGATTCGTTAATGCAAATTGATGTGTATTATACTTACAAAAATAATTTTTCTTCCATTAATTATCCCGACTTTATTCCGATTTATCAGCAAATTAAAAACTTTATCAGTACTCGTACTATTACTAAAGAAGAATCTTGGACAAATATAGAGCAGCAGTTAAAAACAACCTTACTTCAGCAAAATCCAATGTTTTCCTCTTTATCTATTAAACTAAAAAAGTTAAACTAAAAATTAGTAAAAACTAGGAGTATAGACTGTTCATGTTCAAAAAAATACTGTTTTTCCTGGGATTTTTCTCCTTAGTTGCGTCGCTCGTTGTTCTTAGTTCGCGTTTTGGCTATACTCAACCTCAACCATCAAATCTTTCGCCTTATGCAACGCAACTCGATAGTCCAATTCGCGGATTAACTACTCTTGAAGTCAACGATCTACTTAACGGACGAGGTGCGGGTTACGCACGTATGGCAGAATTGAATGGTTATCCAGGCCCTCGTCATATCCTCGATCTAAATCGGGAACTGAAGCTATCTTCTAATCAAATTCTCCAAATTGAGACTGTGTTTAAGCAAATGCAAACGGATGCTAAAGGAGTTGGACAACAAATTGTTAACCATGAAAAACAACTTAGTACTGCTTTTGCCAGTGATAAGATTAATGAAACCGAGATGCAAACAAATATAGAAGAGTTAGGCAAGCTGTATAGTCAGTTTCGTGCGATTCATTTGATGGCTCATCTTCAAATTAAGCCTCTGCTTAAGCCAGAACAAATTGATGACTATAATAAGCTTAGAGGTTACAGTAGTATTTCAGAACAGTCAAAACCAATTCATCAGCAACGTCATCACTAATTTTAGTTAGAAAATAATTTTCTAAAAAACGGGTTTGATTACTATCAAAATTTCCTCGATTGTTTCCTTGACTAATTTGCGAGGCAGTAATTTGAAAATTCACGGGGAGGCGATCTCTTGCTTTATTAATATTTTTGATTGCTTATTTACAAGCTTATCAATATTAATAAAAATCACATAACACGTCTAAATGAAATTGAGATGAAATGCTTGTATAGCAAAGGAATGAAATCTAGATTAAGTCATAAGTAAGATGAATCGCTCTTTTAATCTTATTAATCTAAAACAGACAACATGAAAACTGCATCATGTGTGTTTATTACTTTAACTAATAGGAGTTAAATCATGACAGCAACTCATCAATCCCAACTTGAAACTTGTATTCAAGCTTGTCTCGATTGCCTGCGCGATTGTGAAAATTGTGCCACCGCTTGTTTAGACAGCGATATGGTACAAATGATGGCTGAATGTATCAAACTATGTCGCGATTGCGCCGATACTTGCGCTCTGTGCGCTCGCTTTATGTCTCGTAATTCCGACCTTCACGCCCAATTGTGCGGTGTTTGTGCTGAAGCTTGCACGCGCTGTGCGGCTGAATGTGAAAAGCACGACCACGAACACTGTAAACGTTGTGCTGCATCTTGCCGTCGCTGTGCCGAATCTTGCCGTCAGATGGCAGCAGCAATGGCATAATCCTCGTTTTTATGTCTTTTAGCGAGTAAAAATAACTGAGTCGGAACGTCATGCTAATTACTTTGATATTGGCTTTATTCATTCTGGCGTTCCGACTTTATCCTCTTTGATTAACAAGCTACTTATAAATTATAAATAGGAGAAAAAATGGCTAAAGTTGGTTTATTTTTCGGTACTCAAACTAGTAACACTCAAACCGAAGCTGAGATAATCCAAAAAGAATTTGGTGGCGATAGTGTTGTAGATTTAATCGATATTTCTAGAGCAGAAGCAAGTGATTTTAACACATACGACTACATAATTATTGGTTGTCCTACCTGGAATGTTGGCGAACTGCAAGATGACTGGGATAACTATTACGAGGAGTTGGATAATATTGATTTCACTGGTAAAAAAGTGGCTTATTTTGGTGCAGGAGACCAGGTAGGCTATCCCGATACTTTTCAGGATGCAATAGGTATTTTAGAAGAGAAAATTTCAGAACTCGGTGGCGAAACTGTTGGTTATTGGTCTATGGAGGGTTATGAGTTTAGTGATTCTAAAGCCCTCCACGATGGCAAATTTATCGGTCTGGCCCTGGATGAAGACAATCAATCTGATTTAACCGAAAAACGAATCAAAACCTGGGTAGCTCAATTAAAGCAGGAATTTAGTGGCTAGAAAATCGAGGTTTTTTTATTTTGGCAATGTTGTCTATTTTAAACAACTTCGTTAATAAAAATTAGCAAATAAAACAATGAAAAAATTAGCAATTTATGCTCTTCTAATGTTGATAACAAACAGCGTACTCGATAGTGCCAAAGCAGAAGAGCAAAAGCTAACGCAAACTCCACCTTCAGAAAACACAAGTCCCATGGATCATAATATGGGAATGAATGCTGAAGTAGATAAAACATTTATTGAGATGATGATTCCCCATCATCGAGGAGCTATAGAAATGGCTCAGATGGCGTTAAACAAAGCCAAAAATCCTGAAATCAAAAAGTTGGCTGAATCAATCAATCGTCAAAGACCAAAATCGCGAAATCGAACAGATGCAAGCATGGTATAAACAGTGGTATGGAACTTCAGTTCCCGATCGCAATATGGGGCAGGGAATGATGATGTCTATGCAGAAGCGAGATATGATGAATGCAGATATGATAAATACACTGAAAAATGCATCAGATTTTGATCGAGAATTTTTGCGTCAAATGACACGTCACCATCAAACAGCGACAATGATGGCTGGAATGGTTGTTAATAGTGCAAAACGACCTGAAATTCGTCAACTAGCTCAAAATATTATTAAGAGTCAAAGTGAAGAAATTGCTCAGATGCAAAGGCTGCTAAATGTGGCCAGCAATCAATAATTTTTTCATCATACAAACATTAAACGAATCCAACTTGTGTAGCGATCTGTAGGCTAGACGGAGCCTATCGCTTTTATTTAACTGCTTGCTATCTGTTTGATAAAATCTGACTCAATAATTAAAGGACTTTCGGTAAACCCTCGATTCACAAAAGATTCCAAAGTATTAGCAGCTAAATTGGGCAAAGAGATACTAGTTGATATCTCTGTATAACCATCTGTATTTAATTGATAAAAAATAATCTTATTCTCTTTCCAAAACCATACTTCT
>NZ_PVWF01000115.1 GCF_003003995.1 Pleurocapsa sp. CCALA 161
TCTCAAAATATTGCTGCTGCCGAATATTGGGTAACTCATATACGTCAACCAGTGAGATTTGCCGATAGTATTAATACGTTAGACCAAGAGAATTGTTCTATTTTCTTAGAAATCGGACCAAAGCCTGTTCTATTAGGGATGGGAAGTCAATGTCTTCTGGAATCTCAAAAGCTATGGTTGCCTTCTTTGCGTTCTGGAGTGGAAGATTGGCAACAAATGCTACAGAGTTTGGCACAGTTGTACGTAGAGGGAATAGAAGTAGATTGGGCAGGAGTTTATAGTTACAATTGCGCTAATAAGGTAGCGCTACCAACTTATCCTTTCCAAAGGGAACGCTATTGGATAGAAAACAACAAAGCCAATTATCAAACTAAAGCTTTATCGCAAGCGAAAAAAATACATCCCTTACTCGGTCAAAGATTACTTTTGGGCAGGTCTCAACAAACAATCTTTCAGTCTTACTTCAACGCTCACTCTCCTGCTTACATGGATCAACATCGGCTTTATGGAACAGTAGTGGTGCCAGCATCTTCTCACGTATCCTGGTTGCTGTTAGCTGCTCAGGACATCTTTCAAACTTCGTGTTGTAGCTTAGAACAAGTTTTCTTTCCAGAAGCCTTGCTTTTAGACGATTATGATCTAAAGGCTGTGCAACTGATTTTAGACCCTCAATCTAATACGGAATTTTCTTGGGAAATCGTCAGTACTTTTTATGAAAAAGAAAACAACGTTTCAAGCTGGAATAGTCACGCTACGGGACAAGTTAAAATTATTCCTACTCTCAATGAGTCGTTAGCTGAGTGGGAATCAGTAGAACCAGAACAAATTAAAGCTAGATGTAGCCAGAATAGCTCTGGGTCAGAATTATATGAAAAAATGTGGCAGGCGGGATACAATCTCGGTTCGGCGTTTCGTTGGATAGGACCAATCTGGACAGGAGATGGAGAAGTATTATGTCAAATGCAAATGCCCGACTTACCCGATGAAGTAAGCGAGTATGAACTTCATCCAGGTTTGATAGATTCCTGCTTTCAACTTTTGGGAGTTTGGGGAGAATACAATAAACTTGACGAGATGGTCGATGAAGACTTTATTATTATCCCTTTCCGCATAAAGAGCTTTAAATTTTTCCAACGCCCTGACACAGGAACGCTATGGTGTTATGGACGCAGCCAAAATCAACAGAACGATAAACAAACAAATTTTGTTGGTGACATTCTTCTTTTTAATCAAGCAGGAGAAAAAATTGCCGAGATCATCGGTTTTGAAGGGCGTAAAGCTCCTAAAGAAGTCTTACTTAGAAGTCTAAAGCCGAATCTAAAAGATTGGTTCTATGAAATTAGCTGGTTGCCTCAGCCTCTGGAGGTAAATTCACCCTTGAAAAAGGATACTGCTCAAGGAACCTGGCTACTATTTGTTCCTACTACTGAAGTTGGAAGACAACTAACATCAGTTTTAGAGCAGCAAGGTCAAAAATGCGTTTTAGTCTTGCCTAGTGAAGAATATCGACAGTTAGATGAAAAGCGTTATCAGATCGACCCTTTACAAACAGAAGGTTTTATTCAGTTACTTCAAGAGATTCCCGAAATATCAGGGATTGTTCATCTTTGGAATATAAATGATGAAAAAGCCGAATTTCTTGGGAAGGAAAAATTACAGATAAGTCAAGAGCTAGGTTGTGCGACAATACTCCATATAGTACAAGCATTAACTCAGAACTCATTAGATAGCCCACCTCCTTTGTGGCTGGTAACCAATGGAACTCAAAGCGTAATTAATCCTCAAGAAGTCCTACATCCAGAATCTGCAACTTTGTGGGGATTAGGACGAGTAATTGCTTTAGAATATCCAGAAATTAACTGTCGGCGAGTTGACTTGGACTCAGTATTAAATCTAGATGAGATAAGTTCATTATTAATCCAAGAGTTACTATCTCCATCAGAAGAAGACCAGATAGCTTATCGGCATCAATTACGTTATGTGTCTCGATTGGTTCGTCAGCATCAGCCATCTGCGGCCAATTTACCAAAAAACCAAAAAGCAGAAGTTTCCGTTTCAGCCTTTGCTAGTTATTTAATAACAGGGGGTTTAGGAGTTTTAGGAATGGAGGTATCTCGATGGTTGATAGAGCAAGGAGCAAGGAATCTAGTCTTAACAGGACGTGGAGCACCTTCAGAAAATTCTCGAAAAGCCATATCTGCCTTAGAAAAAGCAGGAGTCAATATACTAGTTATACAGGGAGATATTTCCCATCAAGAAGATGTGAGTTATATTCTCGAACGAATTGAAACCTCTTTCCCTCCTATAAAAGGAATAATTCATGCCGCAGGAGTCTTAGATGACGGAATATTGTCTCATCAAAGCTGGGAACAATTCACCAAAGTTATGGCGCCCAAAGTAAAAGGGGCAATGTATCTCCATCAATTAACAAGTCATTTATCACTCGATTTCTTTGTCTGTTTCTCTTCCATGTCTTCCCTACTAGGTTCATTAGGACAAAGCAACTATGCCGCCGCTAACGCTTTTATGGATGCTTTAGTCTACCACCGTCGAGGTATGGGATTGCCAGGTCTGAGTATAAATTGGGGACCTTGGAGTCAAGGAGGTATGGCGGCTAATCTGACTATTCAACATCAAAATCGAATGCAAACTCAAGGTTTGACTTTCATCACTCCAGATAAGGGTATTCAAGCCTTAGAAGAACTCTTATTTAGCGAAGCAACTCAAGTAGGAGTGCTGCCTATCAACTGGTCTGAATTTTTGAGGCAACTTCCGATTCAAGCCAAAATGCCATTGCTTAAGAGTTTGAGTTCATTTGAGCAGTTGTTACCCCAGAAGTCTACGTTGATTCAGCAATTAGAGACAACACCTGTCGAAAAGCGTGAGGAACTGCTTATGACTCATATTCGCTCTGAAACTGCGATAGTATTAGGTTTAAAAGAGCCGCAAAGAATAAAGCTTCGACAACCTTTGTCCGAGCTAGGGATAGACTCTTTAATGGCCGTCGAATTGAAAAATCGTCTAGAATCAAGTTTGGGCATTTCTTTGAGTTCTACTTTGTTACTTGACTATCCTACCCTAGAAAGTTTAGTGAATCATTTAGGTCAACAATCATTAGGATACAATTATAATGAAGCAAAGCGTAAAGAAATTGCTCCAGAATTCTACAGTTTCGAACTATATCAACCATATCAAGATATAGAAAAACTATTAAGAGATATTGAAGATTTGGGAATCAGTAATCCTTTTTTTGTTCCTCAGGAAAGTTTAGCTAATAATAAGACAATTATTGACGGCAAAGAGTTAATTAACTATTGTAGCTTCAATTATCTGGGAATGTCTGGAGATCCTATTGTTTCTCAAGCAGTTAAACAAGCTGTTGATAAGTACGGATCTTCAGTCGGTGCTAGTCGTATACTTTCAGGAGAAATCCCTTTACATCAACAATTAGAGAAAGAAATATCTAATTTCATCGGTACTGAAGCCAGTATAGTTTTGGTATCAGGGCATGCTACCAACGAAACTACCATTGGTCATTTATTTGGCAAACAAGATTTAATCGTTTATGATGCTTTAAGTCATAACAGCATCGTTCAGGGAAGCTTGTTATCTGGTGCTAGTTTGGTTAGCTTTCCTCATAATGATTGGAAAGCAGTGGATCAAATATTAACTGCTCGTCGCCATGACTATCAGCGGGTATTAGTTGCGGTTGAAGGAGTTTATAGTGCTGATGGTGATGTAGCTAACTTACCCCAACTTATCGAAATCAAAAAACAACATAAAGTTTTTTTGATGATAGATGAGGCACATTCTATCGGTGTTCTAGGTAAAACAGGCGGTGGAATTCGAGAACACTTTGGCATAAAAGCTAGTGATGTAGATATCTGGATGGGAACTTTAAGCAAAGCTTTCGGTAGTTCGGGTGGCTATATTGCTGGAAGCCAAGCTTTAATAAAGTATTTAAGATACAGTGCTCCAGGTTTTGTCTATGCTACGGGTATTTCTCCCGCTAATACGGCAGCTGCTTTAGCGGCAATAAAATTGTTAAAAGCTCAGCCAGAGAGAGTAGAAAGGTTACGAGAAAATTCCAGACTATTTCTTTCCTTAGCACAGAAACAAGGATTAAACACTGGAATGAGTCAGGATTCTGCTATAGTTCCAATAATTATAGGTGATACTTTAGATGTGATCAAACTATCTCATAATCTCTCAAAACGCAATTTGAATATAGGGTTTATGGGTTCTCCTTCTGTGCCACAAAATGCCGCACGTTTGCGATTTTTTATCACTTCTGAGCATACCAAAGAGAACATTTATTTCACAATTGAAACTCTTGTAGAAGAATTTTCCAAACTGAAAATAGATAGTGCTACCGCGTAAGAATCAGGCATTTAAATTCGTTTACACAAAATATATTTATGTGGCACATAAATATATTTTGCATTACAGAAGGCTTATACCGTGTGTCTGTCAATAGGCAGGTATTGTTGGCAAGGGCGATCTTCCAATCTTACCCAACTGTGGAAGTGTTAAAAGTCGCTCTTTTGCTTAACCTAACTTAAGTAAACGTTTGTCCTGCTATCAAAAATAAAAAGATACTAATTTAACAACAAAGGAAACTCTTGTGAAAACAAACATACGTTTAGAGGCAATTAACGATGAAGCATAGAAAGATCACGGAAGAAGCCTACGTTTTTGGGTTACCACTCGTTGAACACTCCAAGCTCTTCGCACAAGCACTAAGATCTGATTCATCCAAATTTACAGGAACAAACGTTTTTCAGCATATCAGGCAGCTTGCGACTTCTGCAGATAATGACGTTGTGACACTTAACAATGACACCCTTTACTCTGGGGCGATTCTCGACGTTCGTGTTGAGCCAGTAATTATCACTATACCGCCAATGGAAAATCGATATTTTTCGATACAATTTGTTGATATTACGACGGACAATCTTTCAATTGTAAGCACGCGAACAACTGGAAGTGGTAGCAAAGTTTTGCTTGTCGCAGGTCCAGATTGTGATAGCCATTCGTCAAAAAATCTGCCAGTTACGACTAGCATCAGATCATCTTCTCGCCTTATTTTCGCACTGGCGCGTATGGGCGTCGATGATGATACGAACTTTAAAGTCGCTAATGCTCTTCAGGATCAAATGCATATTATCCGCCTGAGCACCTATCTGGGTATCGAATCATCACCTCCCCCAGAACTTCAGTGGCCACCGTTCTATAATCCAAAAAAGGACGATTCGCTAAAGTTCTTCGAATACATGAATTACATGATGCAGTGGTATGAGTTTGGAGAAAGGGAAAGGTCGCTGCTTAAACGTTTCGCGAAAATTGGTGTAAAGCCAGGAGCACCGTTTGATGTTTCAAGCCTCTCAGAAGAAGCTAGCGAAGTCATGAAGACTGGAATAAGAGACGGGAAAACAAGAATAAAGAGCCTGCTTAAGGCAGAAGAAAAGCGAGTCAAAGGCTGGACAAAACCCGATCCTCATATCGGTACGTACGGTCAAAACTATGAGTTGCGAGCACGTGTCGCTTGGGCATATCTCTATGCCCTTTCCCCAAAAGAGGCAATCTACTTTCAGACACAGACTGATTCTAACAGTCAGCGATTAGATGGCAGCAAAGCAAACTATGTATTGAGCTTTGCAAAGGATCATTTCCCACCTGTAAAGTTCTTCTGGTCGCTAACGATGTATGATGCAAATAGTTTACTGCTGGTAGAAAACTCTCTCAAGCGTTACGCCCTTGGTAGCCGATCAAAATTCCTAAAGTACAACAAGGATGGGGGGTTAACTTTGCACCTGCAAAAACCTACTCCCCTGGATGCAGAAGTTTCTAATTGGCTTCCTGCACCAGATGGTTACTTTTATATTGTTCTTCGTCTGTTTGGACCTAGTGAGGATGCCATCGAGGGCAATTATACGCCTCCTGCAGTCACAAGGATAGAAAAGAGACATTGATGATGCAAGGCAAAAAAACTACTACCTAAGGAAAGGCTAGATTAAGATGGCATATACAAAGAAAAAATCAATGTACTTTGCTGGACAGCACGCAATTATCACTGGTGGCTCAAGCGGTATTGGTAAAGCTGTCGCTAAGTTATTAGCTAAAGAAGGAATGCATATTTCAATTATTGCTCGTAGCAAAACAAAATTAGAGGCGGCTACGAATGAAATAAAAAAAGTTAGAGTTAAGACGACTCAGCAGGTTTTGGCACTTTCGGTTGATGTGGCTGAGGGAATACAAGTAAAACAAGCCATTAATACGTTTATCGATCAAATAGGTTCAGTTGACCTGTTAATTACCTCTGCTGGTATTGCTCATCCTGGCTACTTTCAAGATTTAGAATTTGAGATATTTGAACGTACAATGGCTGTCAATTACTTCGGAACACTTTACGCTATCAAAGCTGTCCTTGGATTTATGGAGCAAAAAAGACAGGGGCATATTGTGCTCATATCCTCTGCTGCTGGGCTGACTGGCATATATGGCTATACTCCATACTGTCCTAGTAAATTTGCACTACGAGGATTAGCAGAGTCACTGCGAGGTGAGCTTAAGTTATTTGGTATCGATCTTTCAATTGTTTACCCCCCTGACACCGATACCCCACAATTAGAGCAGGAAAATAAGACAAAACCTTTGGAGACAAAGGCGATTACTGGTAGTGCCGGTATTTGGAGCGCGCACGATGTTGCTTATGAGATTGTCAAGGGAATCAAAAAGAAATCTTTTGCCATTACACCTGGTTGGGAAATAACTTTGCTATCTTATTTTCACAGTGTTCTTTTTTCTTGCCTTGGCTGGTACGCTGATAGACTAGTAGCTAAGGTAAGAAAAGAAAATGAGGAAAAAGTTGAATCAAACGATCAAAGTTATTAATTGAATAATTGATGCATTACAAATGATGAACTTTATTAAAGAAACAAATTAAAGATTATGTCTCAATCTTCAGAAACTACTACAGCCAGAACAGCAGCAATTAGTCATACTATATCTAATATAGACTTACCTTTTGCAGTTTTTCTGTCTCTAATGATTCGATATGGTGTTGATTTTCCCTATCTTGGTCGTGCCTTTTTACTCCTACTTGTTAAGTTTTTAGAAATTCCTTTATTGGTATCTGAGAAGGTTGTTTATAGTTCCAAAATTGAAGCGACGCAGATTACTAAAGCCCCTATATTCATTGTTGGTCATTGGCGTAGTGGAACTAGTTATTTGCACAATTTATTATGCCAAGATCCTCAGTTTTGCTTTCCCTCATACATGCATGTTTACTTTCCCAAAACTTTTTTCATGCTTGATGGCTTCAAGTCAATTTTGGAACGTACGCTACCTTCAAAAAGAGCTATGGACGAAGTCAAGGTTGGACTAAGCTTGCCAGAAGAAGAAGAAGAAGGAATTGTCGGTTTTTCTCCCATGAGTTTTTATCATAGTATTCTTTTTCCCCGAGTTGCGGACGATTTTTTCCAGCGTTATGCCCTACTTGAAAATTTGACATTAGCAGAGCGGGCTGCTTGGCAGCAAGACTATGTATGGTTTCTCAAAAAGATTTCTATTGCTGGCAGCAACCGCCAGTTACTGTTAAAAAATCCTGTCAATACCTGTCGTATCAACACATTAATCAAAATTTTTCCTGAAGCTCGTTTTATACATATTTATCGTAATCCTTATGAGGTTTTTGAATCCACTATCAAAATGCTTCAGGTATATACTCGAGGCTTGCGCATGCAGCGATTGGTTCCATTAGAAGAGTTGCAAAATGGTATTTTGCAACGCTATAGGCTAATGATGCAAGCCTACGATTGTCAAAGTGCAGCACTTCCCCCAGACAAATTAGTTGAGATTTCTTTTGAACACCTCCGAGATCGTCCCTTGGAAACTGTGCGCTACATTTATGAACACTTGAACATATCAAACTTTAGCAACGCTCAGAGTTATTTTCAACCTTACCTGGATAGTCAAAAAGACTACAGTCAAAATGTTTATAATTATACGGAAGCAAACTTGCGACGTGTTCAAGAAGCATGGGGCAATTGGATCGAACGGTGGGATTATCAATCTCCATCTCACGCACAGGATTAGTGGTTCTATTGCAAAAACTTGGGACGGGGAGCATCCCATTTTGGAAGAAAAACCGAAAGATGGGAGAAAAAAAGGTAGTGTTGCAAAAAGTAAAACCAGTGATGTAGTAGTATTTAATTACTAGACTTGTTGTGAATTAAGCTCAAAAAATGGGTGAAACCATTGTCAATCAAAGCATCTAGCTATCTTAAAGAGCAAATATCTGTAAACCTTATATGATGAGCTTTTTAGCAGTTTTAAACTTTATTTCACAACAAGTCTACTAGCTGAGGCTGATGCTCGATGAAATCCAAAACCCCTTTTAAATTCAGATACAGAGCTATCATTCATGACGATCGCTAGCTCTCTTTTACCTTCAAGACCCTTAGTTTTGGCTTGGATGGTAGCTACCCAAACAGTTTTCGGTTTATCTAATTCTAAAGGTAATTGCTCAACTCAGGGAAATAAAGATTCCAAGGGGTTTAAAGCAACAAGAATTGATTCAAAAGCGGATAAACCTTGTCGTTTGCCAGTATTAACAATTGACCGAACAGCAGCAAACAGATCCCGTCCCCAGTCAGAGCGGAAACCATTTGTGACTTTCCGAAAAATCACACTCCAGCGCAGTGCTTGTTCACTACTGTTATTAGTCGGTGGAATCGTCGAGTCTTCTAGAAAGAGAAATAGATGTTCTCGCAAGTCTCGATAACGATTTTGCAGTCGAACACCATCAGCTTGTGTCGGGGATAATGCCAAAGCCAGGGATAAGTCTCGCCTGAGTTTCAATCGATATTGAGCTTGGGTAGATACGGCTAACTCTGACCATCGGCGGTGCATAACAAATGCTCTGAGCAAAATCTGCTTCATTTGGTTCGAGAAGATCTCATCTCCAGCATCAATCCCATACTGACAATCTCGTAGTTGATGAGCCAAGCATACTTGCCAACCTTCGGCTGGATGAGTCTTCTGGGCACTGAAAAGGTCTGAAACCCATACTTGAGGGCGATTCTCTTCCATCACCTCCCGAATCACATCACCACCACGAGACGGGCGAATCACATGCAAACACACTTGGTCGTTTTGAAAGACCCATTCCCACTGGTTTTTGCCATTGACTCTGGCGCTAGTTTCGTCACTGCATACCAGCCTTGAGCTTCTTACGCTTTCCACAATTCCGTCTACGGATGATTGTAGTTGCTCTTTAACTCTTAATAGTAGATTGGCGATTGCCCCTTCAGATATCTCCAAGCCAAACACTTCTGCGAGCATTTTATTCATCCGGCAATAACTGATGCCATGTCCATATCTCATTGTCGTCACTAATGCAGCTATTCTCGCTCCAAATGGACTACCTGGTTCCATTCCCACTGGGACTGTCGCAATCTGCTGCTGCCCACATTCTGGACAAGTACAACCATATCTTTCTACTCTGGTCACTACTGGCTGAATTGGTGGGATGTCTATTTTGTCGTAGCGTTGGATTAATTGTTGCAATGATAATGCTAGTTTTGTTCCACATTCTTCACAATTGTTGATTTTGGCTGTGATGATTTGGTCTGGATTCTCACTCAGTTGGCGACCTCCTCCTTCTCTGCCAATACTCCCTGCTCTTTTGAACTCACTTGCTTTATCTTTGCTTTTAATTTGTGCTTTGAATCCTTTTGCTGGTGGTAAGCTAGAATTCTGGGATGTCTTCTTTGGCTTTTTAACTAGTTGTTGGCTTAGTTTTTGTACTTCTGACCACAGCACAACTATCAAGGCATCTTTTGCCTCTGCGTCTAGTTGTTTGATGTCTGGCAGTTCTTCCATAAGCTCACTCTACCGTTTTTGCGGTTTTTGTCAACTTTACCCTAGTTGAGCAATTACAATATTTTTACGCTTACTTTCCCCCAGCAATCCAGCTAAATAATAACGAAATCCCTTTTTTTGACCTTGGTTTTTCCATAAATTGTCAAATTTGGCGCACCATTTTTCAAAGCATGGTGGCATCGCCGACAAGGTTGTTTCTTTCATTCTGGAAGTCAAAAGCTAGCATTCAAGTACAAGCATTACTAGATCAGTATTGTGGCTGATTTTTTTACTTCTTTTCCTAAAGTCCAGGTAGACGAGACTTATATCAAGGTTAATGGAGAATCCAAATATCTCTATCGAGCTATTAACAGTGACGGTCAGACCATTGATTTTCTACTAACTGCCAAGAGAGATGCTCTAGCTGCCAAAAGATTCCTCACCAAAGCCATTAGTCATGGACATTCAGATGTAATCAGAGTAATTAATACAGACAGGGCGAAGGCTTATCCCAAAGCTATCGAAGAACTTTCTAAATCGGTAGTGTTGTCTGAATCGGTTGAACATCGAGCAGTTAAATACTTGAACAATTTGATTGAACAAGACCATCGTTACACGAAGCGGAGAGTTATTGCCAGTCAAAACTTCAGGAATTTCTGGAGTGCTAATCGTACTATTGCAGGTTATGAATCAATGAATATGATTCGCAAAGGTCAAATTAAAAATGTGGAACGAGGAGATGTCTTCGGTCAAATCAAATTTATTCATTCTCTATTTGGGATAGCTGTCTAAATTTAAGGATAATCCAGGGTTTATCTGGACTTTTTACCTTTATCTCTTCTCTTTGCAACACAACCACGAATTCTTCTTTTTGTCCTGTATTACGTTGGTTGCCCAAAAAACTTATCAATTAGTCAAAAAATCGGATTGTAAAAGACAGCGTAATTCGTTGCCTATGAAGCAAACACAGACTAGGTTTCAAGCGCAGGCTGCACTTCTTCGTACGAACCCTATATTTCGCCTACATTACATTGTATTCACATTTACAAAGTTATTGTTTTCAGAATATGCAAAAATCAGTTATTAGTTATTAAAGTTATTGTTTTCAGAATATGCAAAAATCAGTTATTATTGTGGGGGCAGGTCCTGGAGGTCTCAGTACGGCTATGCGGCTAGCTCATCAAGGGTACTCAGTACAGATTTTTGAAGCGGCTGATAAAGTTGGTGGGAGAACTAGAGGTTTGGAGATAGGTTCTTACGCTTTTGACACTGGACCAACCATTTTGCAAGTGCCGCGAGTATATGAAGAATTATTTGCTGAGTCTGGATTAGACTTCTCCAATTATATTCATTTGAAAAAACTTGAACCTAACGTTCGATTGCGGTTTTGGGATGATTCTCAGCTCGACCTTACATCAGATTTAGAGGCGTTTAAAGTTCAGCTTAGAAATATTCGTCCAGACTTACCTCAAGCATTTGATCGTTGGTATTTAGAGCATATACGCAAGAATAAGAAAGGATATAAGCCTTACATAGGTTCGCCTGTTCGGACACCTCTAGGTTATTTACGTCCAAAAGAAATTGTATCTGCACTTTCTTTTCGACCATGGGAAACTTTATATCAGCATTTATGGCGATTTTTTAAGGATGAGCGGATAGTTTATGCTTTAAGCTATCCATCGAAATACTTAGGTATGCATCCGACCGTATGCTCTAGTATTTTTAGCTTAATTCCGTTTCTTGAATTTGCTGATGGCGTTTGGCATCCAGAAGGTGGGTTTCGCGCTTTAATGCGAGCAATGGCTGATGGAGCAAAAGATTTGGGAACAAGACTACATTTAAACTGTTCGGTTCGTCAGGTACTCGTTGAAAACGGACAGGCATGTGGCGTAGAGCTAACCAATGGAGAGTATGTTAAAGCAGATGCAGTTATTGTTAATGCTGACTTCGGTTACGGTGTAAGGCACTTGTTACCAAAATCGGCCAGAGGACGTTATGGTGGTAACAAGCTAAAAGCAATGCAATTTTCCTGTTCAACATTCATGCTCTATTTGGGGATTGATTGTCGCTATGAGGATTTACCTCACCACCAACTCTATCTTTCCGAACACATTCGCCGTCGAGATCGCCCGTGGATTGATGATTCGGTACTGGATGAACAAAATCCATCTTTTTACGTTTGTAATCCTACAATTGTCGATCCCAGTAATGCACCAGCAGGACACAGTACCCTCTACGTATTAGTTCCAATTCCTAATACTACTTTTGGTGTTGATTGGAAACAAAAGCAGCAATTCTATCGGGATTTCACTATTAAACGTTTATCACTTCTAGGTTTTGAAAATATAGAACATCATATTAAGGAGGAAGCTTGCTATACTTCCGAAACTTGGCAAGATGAATACCGTGTTCATCTTGGTGCTGTTTTCAATCTCAGTCATAGCTGGAATCAACTCGGTCCGTTTCGTCCGCCAATTCGCTCTGAAGATATTCAAAGTCTGTATTGGATTGGAGGGGCGGTTCATCCAGGAAGTGGCTTATTGACTATTTTAGAAGCAGCACGAAGCGCTGCATTTTTTATCAAACAGGATTTAGATAAATAGAAGAGCGAATTGGCGGACTGCTTGACACATTTCAGTAATCAGTAATTGGTAGTCCTAAAGGTGTAAGGATAGATTGTAATGGTGAACAAAATACCAAATAGCACCAATATGATTCTCGACTTTTTTAGAAAATGAGAGGGTTTTTCTGACTAAGCGAGAGATTCTTTGTCGCATAGTGCAGTTAAATCTCTCGATCTAATTAGTTTTTCCTGTTTCTTTGCCTACTTTTTTATGTCGTTTGGACGGAATCATATGAAGTCCGCTTAATTAGTTCTAAAATAGTTAAAATTGTCAATATGATCTTAGATCAATGCTGTAACTTGAACCATAAAATGGGAATAATGGAAGCATAAAATGGGACTGTTTTTATTTTGAGGAAACAATTATGTCTCTCCAATCACATCACGATGAGGTTGACGCACTCCAGGTTTGTATTTTCTTTTCTGAGCATTTGTTAAGCCAACAGAAGAATTATCGGTTGGTAAAACCGAAGAAGATACTCCTGATAAACCCAGTTTCTGACGTAGTAGAGTTAATTCTCCCGATTCAAACTGAAGTGCTTGCTCCCCTTCGATAGCTTCTGCTGCCATTTGGCGAAAATATAGGGTTCATGCGATATGAGGCAGTGAGACGCTGAATGCTTTACTATATATAAATTATAGCTCTTGACTGTTTTCAAAGTGATTTAACCAATTTTCCCGTTCAACGATAAGTTTGGCAAATATCGCTTTGAGAAGAGATTTGACAAACAAATTTAAATCTGCATTTTTCCTGAACGAATGATAATATCCTCTCCTATTCTTCTATGCTGTCTCAAGATAAACTGGCGTGAGAAGAAGATAAATGGTGAAACCAAATTGGGATACGGAAGAACTAATCGAACATTGGACGCTATTACCCCAAGAATTAGAGTTAGTCGAAAATAAAGTTGGGGGAAATAAGATTGGTTTCGCTCTTTTATTAAAGTATTTTCAAATCTTTGCCAGTTTTCCAAACCATTGCTCATCTATCCCTGGGATTATTATCTCTTACATCGCTTCACAACTTAATGTAACCGAAAGTGCTTATTCTGATTACGATTTTAGAGGACGTTCGGCACGAGTCTATCGTGCTGAAATTCGCAATTTATTTGATTTTCGAGTTGCCACTGTCACTGATTCAGAACAGATGAGTAACTGGCTGATCTTAGAAATATTACCCAACGAGCAAAGGTTTGAAACAATCTGGGAAATTGTTTCTCAAAGATGGAGAGAATTACAAATTGAACCACCAACAAAGCTTCAAGTCGAACGCTTAATCAAGAGTGCTGTTTACCAATACGAAGCTGATTTCTGCTCCTCAACCCTCAAGAAACTTACTCCCTCCATAATCGAACAAATTGATATTCTCCTTTCTACAGAAAATACAGAAGAAACAGACGATGATGAATCTGCCTCCCAGTCGAGCAAAAAATTCATTATGTCAGATTTCGCTTTCCTCAAAACTGACCCAGGAGCGGTGGGGCTGGATAGTTTTCTTACTGAAATTAAAAAGCTAAAATTAATTCGTGCTGTTGATTTACCTCCAGATTTATTTACAGGTATTTCGGAAAAGTTGCTCAAAACCTATCGAAATAGAGCATCTACCGAATCTCCCTACGACCTTCGCCGACACAAAGATTCTATCCGCTACACTTTGATGGCAGCCTTTTGTATTCAACGCGCTCAAGAGGTTACTGACAGTCTAATTGAGATACTAACGACAATTATCAAGCGTATTGATAACCGAGCAGAGAAGCGAATTAACCAAGAATTAATTGAGTAGAGACTTTTATCAGCAGTTTACAAAGGCAGATGGAGCAGGGGTTAGAGAAACTGGATAAAGGAATGCCTAGAAATAAAGGTGTAACTATTGGAGGTTCGGGAAACAAAGGCTTAATTAGACTCAGCCCCT
>NZ_PVWF01000116.1 GCF_003003995.1 Pleurocapsa sp. CCALA 161
GCTTACTCTCTCTGAGTTTTACACGATTTGGGTTTTCCCTTGACTTTTTTCTCATTTCCTTAACTTGTGACCAATGGGCGCAACCACAAGCTATGTACAATCCTCAGCAATCAGCACAGGCTGTAGCTGGAGCGATGCCTAATTATGCAGGTTAGTTAGTTTTAAAGTTGGGACTGACATTCGTTTGAATCAGTCTCAACAAATATTAGGATACAAAAGGTAATATCTTGGACTCTAATTAAAAAATAGTGTTCTGAACGCTAACAAATTCTAAGATAGTCTTAAACTTCAAAAAAGACTAGAATTAATGTACTCTATAATAGAAGCCGTTAAAGCTGATATTTGCTAAAGTATTGCGCAACATATCAGTATTCGTTTGGCTCAAACATTAATGGTTATTGCTCAAATAGTTGAAGGTTTTCGGCAAAGAGGCTCATGGACAAAAATTCAAGGCATTTTTAAAATGTGTAACTTATCCACAGGTAGAGGATGGGAAGAAACAACTAAAAAGCTGATAAATGAGCAAGACCTCAACCAAGATGAAAACTTTAGTAAAAAAGTAGATCAATTATTTAGCTACTACAATAATTTTTTATTAGTAAGCAATAAAGCTGTAAAACTTTATTCTCGCGAAAGAGAAATTATCAATAAATGGATAGTATTGTTCAAATCTCATGAACCTGAAGACAATTTATTTCATGAAGTATATCCTTTTCCTTTATCTAAAACAAGATTAAATGATCTTGATGAGTCCCAAAAACTTGTCGAAATAATTGATGATGACGATAAGCTAGTTATTATTTTCTGTACAAAGCGCTTTGCTATAGAAAAAACTGAGATTGATACACATCAATTACAAGAAGGAGCTAGAAAAGAATTGATTAATTACGATAAAGTTATTGGAGAAAAGAGAACTTATTATCAATATTTCGATATTGTAGTTTTATCTAAAAAAGAAAATTTTATAGAAGTTAGAGTAGATATTACTACTAGTTCACCTTTCAAATATTTATCTTCTAAAGATACAGATAAAGCTTTTTATCAAACTATCAGTAGTTTTAATAAACTATTACGAGAAATAGTAAAAACTAAAGAATCTTTGCATACAAGTACTAACGTTTTTCCGCTTATAGATCGTTTGTACGAGTCGGATGAAGGAAAAGTAATTGAACTTGGCTTTGTAACTGATGGAGGTTCAACTAAGCACGAGAAAATGCGTAAAAACTCTAGCTGCCTTAGAATTGAGCCATATCATGATGCTGGGAAAAGAGCTATAGATCATATTACGCCTTATCGTTTAGCCGTTTCATGGGATGTTGAAAATTTGGACAATTTTAAAAATACCTTAGAACTGTCATTACCTGGTAACGTTAAAGAATTGAGTGAAGTACCTGCTGATTTAGGCAGATTTTTGATTAAAAATTGCATCTGCCTAGAAGATTATAATTTTGTCCTTAATAAAGTATTAACCTATCTTAAAACCTCGTGATTAGTAGACAAACGATTGTAAAACAAATTAGTGAAGACTGGTCGGAAAAGCCTCAGTCTGAGATTTGTATTGCAATACTTGACTATCTATTTCGTAATAATTTTTCTTCTCTTTCGTATATCACGTATGGTAGCTTGCGAAAAGTAGTAGGTGAAGACTATCAACATACAGATTTATTGGAAGCAATTCAATATTTGTGCGGCAATAGAACAAACTTACTCGAAGCAAAGTTTGAAATTATTGAAGATGATAATCATATTGACATCGAAAATTTCGAGTTGAAGAAAGCTTATGAAACAGGACAATTGCTTCATCCAGAAACTGGAGAATTGATCGGTGATTTTAAAAGCCAAGTTTCGATGTATTTTCAGCCAAGTCTTTTAGCCAAAAATCTTGTTAAGTTGAATGCCGTTTGATACACTTACTCTGAAAGAATTAAAAGAATTTGAGAAAATATCACCTTTATTAGCTGGTTTTCCTTCAAGAATTTTGGCAGAAGGTTACAAAGATTTCATGGATATTCTTTATGATGATATCGATAAAACTATTTATCAGATTGAAGAAAATCCAGAGCTTCGTCAAAATGATAAAGAAGATAGATTAACAATTGATATTAAGAATCAGCTACGTTGTATGGGATATGATGCTTCTCACGATTCAAAAATTGGTGGTCATGCCGATCTCGTAGTTAGAAAAAATAATTTTTTGTGGATTGGAGAAGCAAAAATATTTCACGGAGGATACGATCATATATGGGAAGGGTTTTTACAATTAAGTACAA
This sequence comes from Pleurocapsa sp. CCALA 161, assembly GCF_003003995.1. Classification (GTDB taxonomy): domain Bacteria; phylum Cyanobacteriota; class Cyanobacteriia; order Cyanobacteriales; family Xenococcaceae; genus Waterburya. Next base: position 2,271 of record NZ_PVWF01000116.1, read on the forward strand.
GATATTCAACTGGAGATTCAAATCAAAAAGATGGTGGAATTTTTATTTATATACGACATCAAAATGCGAACCTAATTCTAGAAAACTGGAAAGAAAAACTTTCAGAAAAAGAGTTACCAAATTATATTTGCATACCTTGTAAAAAACGAGATTCTTCTTTTTTTACAAGCCACACACATGAAGGTTCTGGACAGAATTTTAAAATTAGACATATGCCAGTCATATTGTATTTTCAACCTCAAGATAAGAGTGCTATAAATAAGAAAAAAGCTAAATTGGATTAATTTGAGCAAACAAATTTTGATGTTTCAAAAAATCCAAAATGAATTTATAGACAGTTAATCTTTGCTTCACCCAGTAATCCGCAATGAAGTATTGCGTGAGGCTATCTCATTAGATAGCTTGTAAAGATAGAAAAGGTTATTCCGTTGAAGCCTTATTATTCCACATATATTTACCAGGGACGGTGCGCTCCAAAATACCTTTTCTGAATTGTAAGCTGAGGACGCTGCTAAAAGATTTTGCCACCTTGTTTTGTTGTGTTTGATCTAAACCATCAGGATAGAAATAAGCCACTACGTCTGGTGAACTAATAACTCCTTCTTGCTTTTTAACAAAGTCTAAGACTCCAGCAGTGATGTTCTCGTAAGTATCTAGTCTGGGAGAAGGAGGTAGTGTACTATCAAGTTTGTTCTTAGATTTCTTTTGAGCTTGTGGTTTGACCTTCGCTTTTGATGATTTAGTTTTGGTCTGACTTTTTTTGACTGATGTTTGCTGCTTCGATTTATCTGCTTTAGATTGGTCTGCTGGTATTTCTACTCGAACAATCTCCTCCGTTTCAGTCGGATGATATCCATTACTCTGATTACCTTCGTCTAGCGTTACGTTGGCAGTTAATTGTTGAGTCTTACTGAGACTATTAATAATATTGCGACATGATTCTAACTCAGTCTGGGTAGTCACTGCCTCAGCTTCTAATATTTTCAAAGATTGAGCATGATAGGCGATCGCCTCTTGTTGATAACTAGCGTTTTGTTCCAAGTCCGCTAACATTTGACTGTAAATAGCGAGCTTTTTTTCACTATTGAACAAATTTTGAGGTGGCTTGGGAGGGGCGGGAATAGTGGTCACTTTAATGTTTCATTTAATAGCTATCAATCTAATTCTAGCCTGCTAGAATCTAAATTAAATATTACTCAATAATGAACTCTTTTGTTCAATTAATTACACTCGTTTAGTTTTTTCTAAATTCCTGGTCCCAAAATAATCCAATTTTCTCGGTTAGCAGGAAGAAAAGGAATTGGACCGATAAAGTAGGGGGTGCAGCCAAGATCGGGAATACCACGCTGGCAAATACGAAAGAATATAGCCGTACTCGCCTCATCTTTGGTTTCATCAACGCTCCAAAGAGCTACTTTAAAACCAGGACCAAAAGGATTGCGACCAGTGGGTTCTTTACCACAATTTAAAACACCTAGTATACCTTCTCCCCCATCCACGCCCCAGGGAGCTTCAGGACAAATGTTAGCGTTATTAGGGTCATTGCCCAACATCCATCTGCGACCTTCGGAAATCCAACGGATATCGCGACCAGAGTTCTCTAGATCGTCTAGTTCAATGTGAGCGCAGCTTTGTTGACAGGGAACTGCATAACCAGCTTGGTTGCTACCAGAGACGCTTTGACCAGGTTGGATTTGCCCGTGAGCATCGCTCCAAATTGTATCTACGCGGGAGATGAAGGCTAAAGTTGTAGCAATGGGGTTGGGAAAATCATCAAAGGAAATGTCTGCCAATCCTTCGATGTCGCTAAGATGTTCGTCCTTCCAATCTTCGTAATCTTCAACAAAGCTATCTCCAATGCCTTCTACACTCTCTAATGAATATTCGCTCAAATCCAAATTACCCATCTCAAATTCAGATATATCAAACTTAGGTGGTTGAGTTTGAGCCAGGCTTTTGACATTCTTGTTTAAAGAGAATTCTGAAGTTTTATTTGAGCGATCGCTTAGTACTCGAACGGGCAACTCTAATAATGCTTTACCTCGATCGCCGTATACTAAAGCGATCGCATCAGCTAAGGGAGGTACGTCTTGAATCAATCGCTCTTTTAATTGCGGATTAGCCTTAATAAAGCTAGATATAGTTTGATTTTTGATAAATCCGAATCGGTCGAGGGTCACATCCCTTGATTGGCGACCAGATTTGGCGACTATCTCTCCTAATTTCAACCGTCCTACCCCAAAGCTATCATCAATATCTCCCAGCTTCAGGATATCAATTACTGCATCTCCTCTATACCATTGACGACCCAAAGCGTAACCAGCATAGCGATCGTAGTCGCCAGAAATAAAACCAGGTTCGCTAAAGCTACCCAAAGAACGAAAGGTGATAGAGCTAAAATCAGGAGCTTCTAATATCCCTGTCGATAGATTATTTTCTCCCACCATGTCGTAAGTAATGGTAGGAATGCTAGCAGCTTTGACTGTATTTGATGGAAAATTACTGACGGTGAAGGATAATCCCAATCCCACAGATGTAAAAAGTTTTAATAAGTTCATGAATATAAAAAGTTTAATTATCTATCTTTGATCGGCAGGACGAATCCAGAGCGCACACCACCCCGAAGTGACAGTTTTACCTTCTAACGTGAGAGTCACGTCTAAGTTAACCGCTTCCCGTTCACAAATTAGATTTTTCCCTTTAGTAGTCAGTCCTCGACTATTCCAGTTAGCCAGATTTTTAGCCAACTTACCCTCGTCAGACTTTGCCCAATGGAGTAAAGCGGTATCTTGATTACTAAGTCCAGAATTACTGTAGCGATAATCAAGATAACTACGGGCAAACCAGCCACCAAAGGCAGTAATCATCATCGGAATTAGAATATACAGACCTAGCCGACTCATAGCCAGCCAGTCACTTACAGCTTTGGTATGGGCAGCGTGCCTAACCAGCTTGGATACCGAACCAGAAATTTTTGCCTGAGTTAAATTAAGACTAGCCTCTTCTACTGTTTGAAGATTATTAGTCAAAGCTTGATACTGGTTAATTAGATCTTGGCTATAGGTACGAAAACTAGTGTCGAGACGTTGCTGGTTAGCATCAATCTGCTGCTCGAACTTCGCTTCAAAATCTCTAATTAGCAGATTGAGTATTTGCTCCTGTTTATTTACCGAATTTTCGATAGTTTTAAACTGTAATAGGAATGCCCAGAGGGGGTCATTTTTGTCTAGTTTTTGTTCCTCCTTAAATTCGAGCAGGGACATAACCTCTGACTTATCTGCTAGACTAGCCAGTCGCTCGATAATAGACACGGATGGATTTCCAGCTTTTACTCGATCTGCATCTAAGGGTTTGGGAGTTAAACTGGGAGGCGGAGGTAAAGGATTATACTCCTTATGATTTTTGGCGTTCATAGCATAGCTTAGGCTGGTTTAGCCAGGGAAAATATTTGAATAAATTTACTGCACTGACTGTCTAAGTAAGTTTTTAAACGATTAACCGAAAGCTTGCCGTTGCTAGAGCTGCTGATATATTCTGCATAAGCTCTGCCTGAAGCAAAAGTAGCTTCTCTTTCCCCTCTGGGCATAGTCAATAAATCTAACTGTTGGAATTTTTTGACAATCTTTTTGATATCTGCACTAAGTTCTTGATTCCACTGATTGTCGATTCCTCTGTTTTGAACTAGAGCAATTTTAAAAGCTGGATAATTATCGACCAAAGTTTTGAACAAATTGAGACTAGTTGTATCTCCATTGGATAAGTACCAGATATAGATCTGAATATTCTCTGCTGCCAGAAACTCTGCTTGGTTCAGACCATTCTGGGTGAGCCAAAACAGTAACTCCTTGTGAGAATTACTGGGCAGATTGACAATGACATCTTGCTTTAATGCCTCCTCATAAATACGATCGACCTTGATAGCATCAGTACTGTGATTGACCATAGTTTCATTACAGGCATCAAAAGTAACGTCAGTGATACCTCCATAAATAGGTGAGACATCCTGTTTGTAAGAGTCTGTGTCAAAAAGAGTGAATGGTCTACTATTTGATGAATAAAAATGACAGACTAAAGAACTAAAGAAACTCTTGCCAATATTGCCTCTATTTCCAGCAATAAAATGAATTGTATTCATGATTTTTTTTGTGAATAACGAAATTTAAGCAACTTGGAATGTCTGTTTGGTCAAACTTAGATTTAAACCGATACTGTTAGCCAAGGCGATCGCTTCTTGCTTGGTTTGTAGGTTTAGAGTTTGGACAATGACTTTTAAGCGATAACCTACGTTTAATGCGCTGTAATTAACCATTGTGCCAATAGTATGATGGGTATGACCTTGGGCTGCTAAAGCCAAAATACGGCGATCGACCTCTGCCAGTTTAGCTACGGCTTGACGCTGTTCGAGTAAGGCTTGAAAAACGTACTGATTAAGCTTTTTCTTGACTTGAGGACAAATAAAGACACTACCAACAAAAGCACACTGAACTGCTAGGGCAAGATTGTGAGGATCGTTATGCTCCAGACTAATGTAAGAACTGTTGCAGCTAAGAGCGAGAATTAGAGAGTTGTGGTTAGCAGGGCGATCAGCTTTGCTGGTGCGCGGAGCGCAATCGCAAAGAATTAATTTAGCGCAATCGATTTTCCCTAGTTGGCTGCACTTGTCTGAATCTAATATTTTTCCTTCGACGATCACAACAAAAGTTTTTCCCAACTTTTGTAGAAAACTAGCTGAATCTAAGCAGTCGTGGTAGTTATTAGCCGTATAAATTTGGTATTTACCTATGCTAGATAAAAAAGCTTCTAGACCCTGAACGATAATGCTATCGGTATGACAAATTAAGATAGGAGGCATTGTTACGAATTTAAATAAATGTATGTAAAAAATATAGTAAAAATGTCAATCAATTTATTTAAGACGCTCGATCTGCTAAACCACTAAAAGATTTTTACGCAAGTCCTAGGTTTTTTGTATTTCCCTATAACGACCTGAGTAATCCTCATGTCATTATTATGGAACCTAATATTTGCAGCAGCTACTAGAGGAGTTATCCTAAAAGGGCATAGTTTATCGTTACTTCACCTGAATGAAAAAGTTTTATCGCAACTTTATTAAGTAGAGTATTGCTACTATTTATTTTCCTTACTCATTTAAAATCTACATGAATTAGATACGTCTGACGACGTTATAAAACCGCAATGTAAGTAAGCGAATTTGTAAACTTATGCTATTCGACCGTCCTGAGTTAGAGTCTGGTGAAGAATTAGAACAGTTGAGCAGAATATTAGAAGCCGAAGAAAGCAATACTGAAGAAAGCGATCGCGCAATAGATGAACACTTGACTCAGATAATTCTGAGGAGAGATGGCGAGTCTAGGAAAGATTATGGAGCTAGGGTAGACAGGTTCATTAGCTATCTTAGATTTCAAGAAGATACTAGCTATATTACGGCGGAGATTAACCGACTCAATACTCTTAAGAAATCGAGAAAGAATCTGGCAAAAAGATTGATGAATATGATTTTGTATCGTCTTGAGGTCAGTAAAGTCAATAAAATAGAAACTAATAAATATAAAATTAGTGTGGTAGGGAAAGGAGGCAAACAGCCAGTTGAAATTGATTATGATGAGACTCACGATCTGGATTTATTTCCTGAAGAGTTTGTCAAAACCAAGATAGTCAAAACAGTGGATAGAGATGCCATAGCCGATCATCTCAAGGCTGGTATGTCATTACCTTGGGCAAGGCTAGTTGAACGAGGTAATAGATTAAGTATCAAATAAAAATCTTGTTTGTAACTACATAAAAGCAAACGGTTTTACGAATTAACATATTAGTCATTAAATAAATTGTTTTGATGATGAATAGAATTAGTAATAATCCAGTTCTCTTTTTAGACTGGGTTCTCTGCTGTTTGTTCGGCTCTTTAGCTTTATGTGGATTTGCAACAGTATTTTTTGTAGCCGATAAACAGTTTCTGGTCGGCTGCACTTTTGGTTTGTCATTAATGTCTTTAATCTGGTCGCCACTAATTCATAAGACAGGTATGGTCAGAGTAATTTTGATTTTGATGACTCTATTTATTGCTATTTTCTGAATGTAAAGATGGACGTTTATCTTTTTAGATAAGCCAGTCAAGCTGAATAATTTTTAATAGTAACATCACAATTTGGCAGTACCTGAATCAAAGTACCTTTTTATGAAACTTATATTGATTTTGTATATACATATTTGTATAGTTATACTATGGAGTTTGAGTGGGACGAATACAAAAATCAATCTAATCAGCAAAAACATGACATTAGCTTTGAAGAGGCTTCAGAAATTTTCCGCTATCCTATGTACGAAATCGCTGATAATCGTCAAGACTATGGTGAGGTTCGATATGTTGGGATTGGAAGAAACAATCAAATGTTAGTGCTGACAGTAGTTTTCACGGAGAGGGAATCGAGGATTAGAATCATCTCAGCACGTCGAGCTAATAAAAACGAGAGGAAACTATATTATGAGTACTGTACGTAAACAAGACAGCGAAATACCTCCTATGAGCGAGGAGCGAGCCAGAGAACTTCTGGCTAAAAGGGATGAAGAGATTGACTTTTCCGATATTCCCGAATTGGACGAGGCATTTTTTAAGAACGCCAAACTAGTTAAAAGACAGCCAAATACAGAAGCAATTTCTATCCGTGTTGATACTGATACTTTGGAATGGTTTCGTACCACGGCAAAAAATCATCCAGAAATTAGAGGCTATCAAACTTTGATTAATGATGTTTTGAGAACTTATGTAACGCACCAAATAAGTAATAATGACTCTAAACAGTCCTCGATCTAATAGGGAAAGTACTTAGCAAGTATGGATTATGAAACTTCAGGGACAAATTAGAACGGGAAAAAATGACTTTTCGTTTTGGATCGATAAATTATCGTTCTACTACAGGCAAAAAACTGGAATGAACTTCTTTCCAGGTACGCTCAACGTTAATCTTCTCGACTGTAAATATTACTTCCCCGATAAATATATCCGTTTGGAAAAAGAAGAATATGGTGGTAAAGTTTCTGTCAGTATGGTTAAGTGCAGTATTTTTGGTAAAGATGCCTATATTCTGCGAACTGATAGCGATACAGGAAAACATGGCTATACTCCCGAACAAATTTTAGAAATAGCTACGGATGTCAAGCTACGTGATCTATATGATTTAAATGACGGCGATATTGTAGAAGTTGAAATAGAATTAGGAAGAGTTGTCAGAATATAGACGTAGATTGTTAATTCTAGTTCTCAGCAGTCAATGGTACAAAACTAAACTTTAATATTGGCTAGCTTGACGAATTCTCCCCAAGCATCGGCTAGACGAATTGGTAAATACTGTTCGACAAACTTTTGTTGAGCTACGGGGGAAAGGCTGAGTTGCTCTAACATTTGAATGCTCATTGCGTTGGTATTAAGCAATTCTCCCTGCCAATCTTTAAAAAATTGCTGAATTGGAGTTTCGATAAAGGAAGTGCTGCCTCCGCAGTAAATTATGCGCTCGATTTGACCTAATGGGGGCAACATCTCTCGTAACCAGCGCGATAATAATTGCCAATATTCACCGTCAGCCCGACCTATAGCAGCAGATATTGCGACTCGTTCGCGCTCTTGATATTTGATATTGGTACTACGAATTAGGTCTTCGATACGAATCTGACTGGTAAAGCCTTGAATAACTTGTTGACAGTTTTTCCCTACCCCATAAATAGCCTCAGAGATAATTGCTTTTTGAATATCATGGCGATAAAGACCGCTACTATACTCGGCTACAAGATCTAAATAGTTATAGAAGCCAAGGTCGGTAGAATGAGAATTGCGATGATTAAACTTACCATTTTCAATCAAAAGCAAACTGGTATTTCGATAACCAAACATTAAATAGGCACAAGTTTGATTTTTAATGGTATCGGCACTCGTAGTACGAGACAGATAAGAATAGACACCACTACCTTCTGGTCTAAATTCGATGCTGCTTTCTTTAATCTGATAGGATATTCCGCTGTAGTTAAAGTCCTGTAGAGCTTTTAATAGTTCAAAGCGGACAAACTCTCGATCGTTTGCCTCAGACATGGGCAAGAGTAAAGTCAACTTTAGTTTAAATTGATTTTGCAAAGACTCATCTTGGGCAATTTGCCCGATAATTCCTAACGTTTTGGGAATTAGAGATTCGGATTTTAACTGACGTATGCTAGACTGCACTTTTGCCTGGACTGCCGAATCACCAACTAGGTAATACTGCTCGTCATCAGGCAATTTGACATAGGTTTCTGACGCTTTCGGCGCGATCGCCGTAGGACAGATAACTGAGCTGGCGATCAAATGTTTGGGTTTTCCCCGTCTACCCTTTAAGTAGATACTTTTAGTACAGCTCGTACCAGGATCGATTACCAAAGTTAAGGTTGTAATCTTGGTTTTAGCAGCAGGGGTGATAGTAGTAGAAGTGGATAGATTTGTACTCATAATAGTTACGCACCAGTCTCAGGACTAAAAGTTGCTTGATATTCTAATTGGCTTACTTCTTCATAAAAGCTGTCGTATGTCTGCCACATCTGTTCTGACCAGGATTCTTCTTCTTCTGGCTGGATTTGGGCGAGTTTTTGGCTTATTACTAAGGGGTCTATACCTTCTTTTAGCTGCTGTTTGAAACTATCGATAGTAGCCTCCAACTCTTGAAAGGGCGTTAATTCTTCTAGTTTGGTGTTTATTTGAGGTTCATCTTGCTGCTGTTCCACATTTGTGAACTGAGATGCTTTTAAAGTAGAAGTCTGTGCTGTAGAGTTCGGCAGTTGGAGACATCCAGATTGATAATTATTGAATAGACTTATCCCTGTTAAAACTTGGATGATATCTATTTGGCTTTTAAGTTTACTTAAAGATTCAACAACTATTGCCTTAAAGTTAGGATCTTCGGGAGATACAACTAATGGTAAGAGAAATGTCTCTACTATTTGCTCTACTTTTTGGCGACCACTAAGGCAGTGTCTCTGTTCTTGCAAATACTCAATCAGAGCTTGAGAATATGATGAAGACTTAAAATTCAATCGGTAAAAAATTGTCTCAGATTTATTTGATTTGGAAGTCTGATTCGCCATGAGTAAAGTAAAATTCGCACTAGTCTAATCTCAAGTATTTTCTGTAAAGCAAGTTTTTACTGTGATCTGTGTCTCAAAATGAGGTGCGTAGCTGACGCTGGGAATATACAAAATATTATTTTCTTGTTCTAGCTCATTTTATGCAGCCAATTGTCAAACGTCTAAGATTCAGTGAAAAAACCAGATATCAGATAATCAATATCAAAACTAAAACCCAAATTCCTACCTATGCTGCTATCTGCCGTTGGGGGATATGTTATAGTTTGGCTCAAGACACTGTTCCTTCGACCGTACCTCAAGTGTTTGATTCCAATTTAGAGATTAGCTGGGAAACTTTTGTGGGAGATACTGGTGCAGTTATTCCCGCTGCGGTAATTCAGTTTTGCCGTCAACACAAATTGTCCTTAGATTCGGAATCAATCAAAAGGCAATTTGAACTACATTTAGCTAGAGGCATAGCCTATTTAGTAGGGCTAAAACTATCTGGAATTGAAGAGTTAATAGGGTTAGCATTGGTAGATCGTTCCGCTAAACCAGAAATTGAGACTAAACCATCTTTGTTGCCTATAGCAAATCAGGTAACTGCTAAGGTAATTGAACCATCGACATTTCAATCTAAATTAGAAACAAAGACAGAGGCAGAGTTAAATTCAGAATCGATCAAATTAGTTTGGCAGATACCAGATAAAGTCAAAGCAGCCAAGAGAAAAAAACAAATTAGCAAGAAATTTTAAGTTCTTAATTATGAAGCTTGCGCTTGAGATAACTAAACAACCAACCCTAGATTTAATGTTTAGTTATTCCCAAGACAATCAAACTCCCCCTGTAAATCCCGATCTTAGAATTTCAGAACATCAAGGCAATTCTTATCGCTCGCAAGAGCGTCTAATCCAGAGTCTTTTATCCTTACCTAATTATTGGAAACTCGTACCTTGTATTGATAAACGACCTTTGGGTAGACAGTGGCAAGATAATTACTATTCGCCCCAAATTTTATTTCGCTCTTTATCTCAAGAAGGTAAAGTGTGGGTAAAAGGTAAACGAGGTTTGTATTCTGCCGTCCCCAACGGTTATAGTTTATTGTGCGGTCATCAAGTTAGCGATCGCTATTTAGTAGCCATTGATTGCGACTCTTATGAAGCATTAAGTCAGTTTGAGCAGATGAGGTTTCCAACTACGGTAAGCTATAGTTCTGGTCGTCCTGGACGCAGACAGTATCTATACTATGTTGATCGACCAATTAAGAGCTTTAAGCTGGCAAATGGTTTGGAGATAAGAGGTCGAAACTTACTTTCCACTTTGCCTCCTTCGACTCACCCGATGACAGGCAAATATCGCTGGCTGACTGCTCCAGATCGATACATAATTCCTACTATATCTAGTCTATGGCTTAATCAACTCAGACCTCAGCCCAAAACAGAACTGATTAAATCGACTAATTCTTCTAATAAAACTGTAGAAGAATTAGTCGATGGCATCAATCCCATGTACGCAGATACTTATGATGACTGGATTAGAGTAGGTATGGCTTTAAAAGATTGGGATGATGGATTATCTGGACTATGGGATGAGTGGAGTCGTAGTTCGGGCAAGTATAAGTCAGGAGAATGTAGTTATCGCTGGTCAACTTTTAACGGCTCTGGCATTACTTTTCGTACTCTTTACTACTATGTAAAAATAGGCTGAAGCTCTCTAAAGGGGATGACGATCTACTTTCTCGTTCGGGAAGAGATAAGACAGAATGGGCAAACACACTTTTTTTCCAAAGTAAAAATTCCCGAACGCAGTTTTTTGTTTTTTCCGACTCAGAGAAGATAGAGGCTTTTGGCTTGCGCCTCATAATTGTAAATTACGATAAAACAATTATGGCTGCGAAGAAAAAGTCTAGAACCAAAATAAGTAAAAATTTTACTACAGTTACCAACAAACTGCTAAAGCTGATTGAACGAGGAACAGTACCCTGGCATCAATCCTGGCATGATATTGGCTATCAAAATCTGATAAGTAAAAAACCCTATTCAGGAATCAATCCTATTTTGTGTCAAATAGACTGTTTGTACTACGAATATTCTAGTCCCTATTATATTGGTAAAGCTCAATGTAGTGAGAAGGGATGGAGTATCAAGCAAGGATCGAAAGCAAACTGGCTTAGATGGGGAGGCAGTAAGACTATCACCGAACAAGTTACTGACGATCGGGGACAAATTATAGAAAGGGAAAAGTTCATTCGTTCTTTTAAGTGGCTAATGGTTTTCAATATCGAGGCGATTGATGATAGTCAATCTAAGACCAAGATAGCCGATCTGCTACCCCATCAAGCTCAAGAGTCCCCCAATGTAAAGGATTTAACAATTGAAAGTTTTATTGCTAACCTCAATACAAATATAAAATACGGGGGCAATAAAGCTAGTCATAACTTTACTACTGGTCAAATACAAATGCCTTATCGCGGGCAGTTCGTTTCGAGAGATGGATTTTGGGCGACTTTGTTTCACGAACTAGTTCACAGTACAGCTAAGGAACTCAAACGTTCTTATAGTGGAGATAAAAATCATCCTATTTATCATCGAGAAGAATTAGTGGCAGATCTTGGAGCTTCTTTTCTAGGCAATCATTTTGGTCTTGGTAGTACTGAATTAGAACATCATGCTACCTATCTTGAACATTACTG
>NZ_PVWF01000014.1 GCF_003003995.1 Pleurocapsa sp. CCALA 161
CTACTACCTACTACCTACTACCTACTACCTACTACCTACTACCTACTACCTACTACCTACTACCTACTACCTACTACTCAATAGTGGCTGTGGAGGAGGGACAATTCCAGGTTTGTAGAGGAAAGCATCAATCTTTTTCAAAGTGGCTAAATCAGCTTCAGGTAACTTATCTAAACTATCTGCCTGCAAAAAATTAAAGGCACGACGAAACTCTGTGGAGGTGGCAGCAACAGGAGCTGTAAAATGACAGGAGATGACTCGCTGGAAATTCCAACTCGCAACTTTATCCGCCCATGCGAGGGTTTCTTTCGGGGCGCGATTAAGAATTAGGGTCTGTAGGATGGGGGCGACTAATAACCGACCATCTTGGCGTAATTGAGCAAAAGCATCTTGCCAATTGGGTTGCCACTGAAAAGGAAACAAACCCCAATAAGCTTGAGCCGATTTGTTAGGCGATCGCCAAGCATCCTGAAAGATCTTACCCAACGAAGGTATATCCAGGACACTAGAGCGAAAATACATCGCAAATAAGCAAATTCTTTGCCAACCCTTGAGGCGATTTTCAGGGGTATCTGTAATCTGCTCGCGACCATTTTCACGGGCATGAAACAGCAAAGGAAACAAGTCCTGTTCAATGATTTCGGGTGGGCGATTGGGAATTGAGACAATCGAGTCTGTTACTAACAAAGTTTGCGATCGCTTATGGAAAAAAGCCACTTCCTCAAATTGACCTAATCTAAGATCTATATCACCTAAAATAGCGTAATCAAACTCATCAGCAAAGGGGGTTTGGCTACTGTCGGTAGGTAAAACTTGGGTGCGCTGAGGAGGAAACCCCAGCCAGCTTAAGGGCAGATTCACAGGAAAACTCCACTGTTTTGGGGCAACAAATACTGTTGCTTGAGGAAACTTGCGCGCAAACGGACCAACAAAATATTTATGCTCTAGTCCAGAGATAGTGGGCAAGATAATATATTTTACCTCTCCATGTTCTGCTACCAACTCCTGTACTAAATCGATGCACTGCTGAGTAGGGGCAACGGGAGCGTATACGAGGAGTCCTCCTTGGTCTAACCTAATCACGGTCATACGAATTGGTACTACCACATAGAAAATACCCTGTAGTTGATCGAAAGTCCAGATTGTGTTGGGTAAGATTTCTTGCCGAATTGTACGACGCTTACTATAAGGATAAATCGGCACGTTTGCCCAAAAACGCCAATGATACTGGCGATCTTTAATCTGATTATGACTTAACTTATTTGTTGATAGTTGATTCACTCTAACTCGCTCTCCACCCAATGCACAAATTTCTTTTGTCTACATATTCTCGCTGAAAATAGGGCTTTGTTGACACTCCCATTCTCTAGTAGACGTGGGCGTAAATAAAGCTATCATGCTTAAATTGTCTAGCAGGACAATGTGACTAATGTGACTAATGTGACTAATGTGACTAATGTGACTAATGTGACTAATGACTGGTATCAACTGGGTTTTTCATCCAATTCAAACATATCTGCATTTGCTGTTTCATGGTGGCGCGATCGCCCTCAAAGCGACGACCATGTCCTGGTAAGACCCATTCAAAAGAGTAATTTGCCAATTTTTCCATTGACCGCACTTGTTCCTTCCATGAATACCAAGAATAGGCGCGAAAGGCATAAAGATGATTGAGATATTTCGACCAAGCTAAATGATCGCCTGTAAATAAAAATTTCTGGTCGTAAAGTAGTACTGTATGTCCTTTACTATGTCCTGGTACGGGAATAATTAAAACATCGTCGCTAAATTGAATTGGGTCGATACCTTGAAGTTGAATTTCCACAGCTTTAGTATCTGAAGTAATATCGTCACTATGAAGAATGCGATCGCATTGGAAATGGTCATGAAATTTTTGATGATCGGCAACATCATCTCGATGGGTTAAATATAAGTAGCGTATACCCCCCATTGCTTCTAATCTTTTCACCAAAGGAGGAGAATATCGAGGTGAGTCAACTAAAATATTACCTTCTGCTCTTTGAATAAAATAACTGGCTGCGCCGTAAGAATTTTCTGCATGATAGCCACAGTGATATACCTTATCTGCAATCAAAATAGGTAAGCTTTGTTGTGCAACTTTAATATCTTTTGGTTTTTCTACCGTTCCGATTGAAGCTGTAGGACAGGATAACAATGCTTGCATCGCTTTAAGCTGTTCTATTTCGTTACTTGGTTGCTGATATACGGCTGATTGTTCCCCGACTTCTGTGAAAATTTCTGAAGCCATCCAGCGACATGTATCGCAATCGATGCAGGTGCTATCTACGTAAAAATTACCACTAATATTTTCCGAGCGTCGTTTTGCTAGTTTAGCCATTTGTCTGAGGGATCACAAATCAAAGTTTGATCGAGCTACTTTTGCTTACTAAAATTATAGCTTTTATTCATAGTCGTTATGACTACACTCAATTTAGAGAGTGAATAAATAGTATTTACTCAGGCAGAAGTATACGCTCAATTCAATCCTCATACCAACTTGAGCGCCAAGCAGCCTGCGCCTCGATTATGGCAAGTTCTTGTTGAATTGCTCGATATTGACTGTCAAGTTTTTTCACTTTACTCATCAGGTTGCGAATTTGTCCCCGCTTGGCATTTAAAAGATGGTCGGAAAATTCTACTTCTGCTAAACGCAAACGCAATAGACTGATTTGCAGTGATTTTTTCCCTGTTTTTGATTTTTTACTTTTGTCATTTTCAATTGTCAAATTCATCACATGAGCAACTTGAGGCGGGTGAGAATTATTTCTCATGCCTTTGGCAACATCTGCCTGCATTGCCACATCAATAACTTTATTTGGCAGGCGATCGGGAATAATTTTCGACCCTTGAAGTAGCTGATTAACTTTCTTGGAAGTTTCATCGAGGGTTTTTTTAATGTCACGTTCAATCTGCTGATGCCATGAAATTAAATGCTCAGGGTTTTCAAAGTCTATTTTTTCCTTGATTACTTCTTCGGGGAAATTATCTGGCTCAAGCTCCTCATTTAAGCTAGTATCGATCGCAATCAATTCAATATTTTCTAGGTCTCCAATATTTTCCAGATTGGCTATTTCGGCTTTAATTAACTCTAAATCGTTTTGCGCTAAAGTGTTCTCCGCTTCTCCTTCTCTGGTTGACTTAGGTAATTTTTTAATTAACTCTGCCATCAAGTTCAATTGTGAGGGTTTTGGCTCTAGTTCTTTTCGGGTAATAATTTCGCTTAGTTGTGGCTTAAGAGCAAGACTAAGCTGTCTGAGTTTTTGCTGTAGATCTTGTTTAGCGCTCAAAGACAAATTAATAAATGATTGAGGATAAATTTGAGTGCAAATTTGATAGCAAGCTAAAATTAGCTGTTGTTTCAGGGAATGACCTAAAAGTTCTAGGTAGCCGCCATGTAGCGCCTCAAGTTCAGTCGCGGTTTCGGCTACTTGTGATTTTAAATTTTCGAGGTTTTGCTTTACTTGCTGAATCGATTTTGTCATCCTATATTTTATGTGTGTTCACGGGACAGATGATTAGGACTGATTAGGACTGAATAGCAACCTGATAATGCGTAGCTAGTTTATCTTAATTCCATCTTTCAAAAAAAGCAAAAGTCGTAGAACAAGCATTAAACTAGATGGGAATCTTAAAAGTTTGATGCAGCCTACGACTAGTGGGATGGTAATTTCTACCACAAATTGGTTTTGCTCTATTTTTGTCCTGTTTGAGCAGCCACTTCATCAGCGAAGTTGGATTCTACTTTTTCAATCCCTTCTCCCAAGACAAAGCGAACAAAACGACGCACCTGAATGTTTTCTCCCAACTGAGATATACTCTGTTTGACTAATTCTTCGACAGTAATACTCTGGTCACGAATATAAGGTTGAGGTAACAAAGCAATTTCGTTTAAACGCTTGTCGATTCTACCAGTAACAATTTTTTCTTTAATATTATCTGGTTTACCCTCTAGGTCATCTCGACCCATTTCAATTTCTTTTTCCTTAGCCACGGTGCTTTCAGGAATATCGCTGGTTCTCACGAATTCTACGTTAGGACAAGCCGCAATCTGCATGGCAATATTTTTGACTAACTGTTGAAATTCTTCACGACGCGCCACAAAATCTGTTTCGCAGTTTACTTCTACCAACACGCCGATTCTTCCGCCAGTATGAATGTAGCTCTCTACCAATCCTTCTGCCGCAACACGACCTTGTTTTTTATCAGCAGAAATAGTTCCTTTTTGACGCAACCATTCGATCGCTTTGGTCATGTCGCCTTCATTTTCGCTCAAGGCTTTTTTACAATCCATCATCCCCGCGCCAGTTTTTTCGCGGAGTTCTTTGACTACTTTTGCCGATATAGTTGCCATATTTTTCTGTTTTAATTTAATTCTAGTGACGACAAAATAATTTTAAATTATGTTGGCAGAAGCTCTAATCATCAGATTAGCTAATATCTATTCTTCTCTTCTTCGCGGACGTGATTTTAGTCCACAGATCTAATTTTAGATGATTCAGGACTTATACAATCAACAGCATAGATTAATGTATAAGTCCTGTAAGTGTTGTGACTAATCTCTATTTACTAGCAGTTTAGTTGTTGAGATTAAGTCTATTCTTCGCTATCGGCATCCACTTCTTCGGGTTCTTCCGCTTCTTCTTCTGCGCTAGGATATTCGTCTGTGTCGACTCCTTCCTCAAGCTCATCATAATCATCCTGATTATCTGGCTGACCATGGCGACCTTCATAAATAGCGTCTGCTAGTTTGCCTACGATTAGCTTGATCGAACGGATGGCATCATCATTGGCAGGAATTGCCACATCGGCTACTAAAGGATCGCAGTTGGTATCCAAAAGGGAAACCACAGGAATACCTAGCTTTTGGCATTCAGCGATCGCATTGTGTTCCCGCTTTTGATCGATAATTACGACAATATCAGGCACTTTACGCATCATTTTGATGCCACCTAAATATTTTTGTAATTTACTCATCTCACGACGCAATACTGAAGCCTCTTTCTTGGGTCTTCTGTCTAAAGCGCCAGTTTCTTCTAGATTTTCAATTTCTTTGAGTCTTTCTACTCTGGTTTTAATGGTTTCCCAGTTAGTTAGCATTCCCCCCAACCATCTTTGGTTGACGTAGAAAGCACCACAGCGAGACGCTTCTTGAGCAATAATTCCGGCTGCTTGGCGTTTAGTACCAACAAAAAGAACTCGCTTACCTCGCTCTGAAGAGGAGCGCATATAGTCATAGGCTTCTTCCATTAACTGGGCAGTTTGCACCAAGTCAATGATATGTACACCGTTACGAGCAGTATAGATGTACTGAGACATCCGTGGATTCCAACGACGGGTCTGATGACCGAAGTGAACCCCCGATTCTAAAAGTTCTGCGAGAGAAACTACTGGCATATTATTTTTTTACTCCTTCGGGTTAATCCTCCATTCAGGGACATTTTTAATTAAGCTAAAAACACCCGAAAGCCTGAATGTGTGAATTGTTTATTTTGCGTATACTAGTCTAGCACTATAAGCTCTTGATAGGCTGACTGAAAAGTCAAAAGTTAGAAGTAACGCAATTTAATTAAAAGTAGGTAAAGCAGGTAAAATTTAAACAGATTAACAGATTATTTAGATCACGGTATAGTTTTATAGTTAATGGCATCATTACCTCAATATCGACCCAAAAAGTTGTCTTTAGGCCCATTAGAAGCGGAAATACTGGATATAATCTGGGATTTAAAAGTAGCTACGGTTAAAAATGTCCACGAGCAAATTTTAAAAGATCCCGATCGTGAGCTAGCTTATACTTCAGTAACTACGGTGCTACAGCGATTAACTAGTAAAGGCTGGCTTAAGTGCAGTAAAAAAGGCAAAGCTTTTTCTTGGCAGCCTCTGATCTCACGGGAACAAGCCCAGGTACTTCGTTCCTACGAACAGCTTAATGGTTTTTTAGCGGTAAGCAATCCTGATGTGGTGGCAGCTTTTGCTGATAGCCTGGATACTGCCAGTCTAGAGCAAATCGAAGCGATCGCCTCGCGTCTTAACAATATTCGTCGTCAAAGAGAGGAGCAAAGCTAATGCATTTGCTAGCAATTTCAACCGTCGTTATTCTGGCGACAATCATCCGTTATCAATCAACTCCCTCCTCTGGAGAATGGTCACAACGCTGGTATAAAACTTTGTTTCTGTTTTGTTTTCCTGGATTATTGCTGCTGACAACGGCAATTACCGTATTGTATATGGGTTGTCATGGAGAAATGTTGGGAGTTAAAGCTGGTTCTGTCGGCTGTTTTATTTCAGCTGGTTTAATTTTATTTGCCAGTGGTTGCTTGGTTAAATTAGCTATTCAAGGCGATCGCTCGATTCGTCAAGTTCGTAACTATCCAACCCAAGTTATTGGTCAAACAGCCGCTCGAATTCTAGAGTTTGATTTACCTTACAGCGCCCAGATTGGTTTCTGGAAGTCGCAGTTAGTGATTAGCAGGGGTTTATTAACTACTTTAGATAGCGAACATATAACAGCAGTAATTGCTCACGAACAAGCTCATGTAGAATATCGTGATACCTTTTGGTTTTTCTGGTTAGGCTGGATACGTTCTTTTAGTTTTTGGTTACCTAATACAGAATTATTGTGGCAAGAGTTGCTGTTACTTAGAGAATTAAGAGCAGATCGCAAAGCAGCCGAATCAGTTGATTTCCTATTGCTAGCAGAATCCTTGTTAGCAGTAGCCAAAGCTCCTTTAGAATCTCCTCTTTGCTGTGTTAGCTTAAATGATGCTCAAATTGGCGATCGCCTTAGTGAAAGAATCTCCTCTTTGTTAAACCAGACTGAATCTGTTCCTGACAATCGTTGGTATAACTGGAGTTGGTTATGTCTTTTGCTGATGCCGTTGTTAACTATTCCGCTGCATTATTAATTATTCATGATTATCTAGGGACTAACAATCGTTCGCCCCTACAAATAATTTAAAGCGATCGCTTTAACTGAAAGATAATGTGCCGTCTCCCGATACTACCTGACCAATTTGGAAGGCGGTAATATTTTGCCCTTTAAACCAGTCTAGAGCCAAATTAGTTTGTTCTAATGGAACAATAACCACAAAGCCAATACCCATATTAAAAGTATTAAACATTGCTTCTGGTTGAATTTTCCCTGCTTGAGCTAACCAATTAAAAACGGGCGGAATTGTCCAGCTGTCCTGCTTCACTTCAATCGACTGTTCTTGATTTAAACACCGAGGTAGATTTTCTGGTAACCCCCCACCAGTAATATGCGCCATGCTGTGTACTTCAATTTCCGTTTTCAGCAATTCTAAGATCGGTCTAACATAAATTTGCGTGGGCGTAATTAATTCTGCCCCCAAACTATTCCCCTTGAATATTGCTGGTGTATCTGACCAAGAATAACCCCCTGTTTCTATGATCTTCCTGACTAAACTAAAACCGTTGCTGTGAAGTCCTGCACTGGCTAGCCCAATGGCCACATCACCAATCTGTACCCGCGACCCATCCAGCAGCTTGCTTTTCTCCACTACGCCAACACAAAATCCAGCTAAGTCATATTCCCCTAACTGATAAAACCCAGGCATTTCTGCCGTTTCTCCCCCCAAAAGAGCGCAACCGCTAAGACGACACCCTTGAGCAATTCCCTTAACTACCTCCGCTAGTTGTTGAGAGTTGAGTTTACCTGTAGCCAAATAATCTAAAAAGAAAAGAGGTTCTGCACCAGAGGTCAAAATATCATTGACGCACATTGCGACAAGATCGATGCCCACCGTATCGTGACGGTTAATTGCTTGAGCAACTTTGAGCTTAGTCCCAACTCCATCTGTCCCTGAAACCAAAACAGGTTGTTGATATCCTGATGGCATCTGAAAATAACCGCCAAAACCACCTAAGCCACCTAAAACCTCTGGTCGATTAGTGCTTTCAACGTCCTGACGAATTTGACTAACGAAAGAGCGTCCTGCCTCAACATCAACACCAGCGTCTTTATAGTCCATAAATCTAATTGCCTAGCTCAAAATAACTACCCTTGTCGTCTAGAAATATTAAATCAGAAATTTTGTTGCTTAAGCCAAAGAGAATTCACTTTGCACTGTAAAGCGTATCGGCGATCGCCTAAATTTACTCTGTTGACAATAATTTAGTAGGAGATCGAGACTCAATTGATTAATAAATAAGTTCAATAGCTTTTTATCTCTTTTTCCAAATTTTACCTTTTTTGTATTTAGAATAACCATGATTTCTAATTTAAATCAGCCAAAACCTTGCAACTCTTGGTAAGTGATTGCATATTTTTGTCTTGGATTTACTACATTCAATGTGGATGCAAATATTAAACAACCATATAAATTTGCTCCTATAAAAATACCATTACATACGAATTTCTAACTAAGAACAATGCTTAAACACTCAAAATACAGTAAAATTATTGCTATTACAGCATTTTTATCTGTTGCTAATGTATTATTAAATAGCTCAATTGTGACGGCACAAACAAATAGCAGAAAAAAAAGATTGCCAATAAAAACATCTGCTTTGAATAGTGCAAAAAAACAAGCAATTAGACAAAATATATTTTTTCCAAAAGCTTCTAATCATCAAAATTCCAAAAAAGCTTGGCAACAAGATTACTCCAAAATATCTAAAAATCGTCAAATCATTCCCGCACAAGAGCCTCTTTTAATAGCCAATTCTGTGAGCGGAAATGCATCTTGGTATGGTCCTGGTTTTGATGGGCGTTTAACTGCTAATGGCGAAACATACGATCAGCAGGAAATGACAGCCGCTCATCCTCACCTAGAATTCGGCACAAAAGTTAAAGTAACAAATTTGCAGAATGGTCGCTCAGTAATAGTGAGAATAAATGATCGCGGTCCTTTTATCAGAGATCGAATAATTGATCTGTCTGCTGCTGCTGCTAGTGCTTTAAATATGATCAGTTCAGGAGTCGCACCAGTGAGACTGACTATCTTAGGACAGTAATAAAAGCCAGAAGGCAGGGGCGAATAGCAGGGTAAGAGATCTCAAAGCCTATTGACCAAAGCATTTGAGAACAGTCATCATTCATAACTAATGAACAGTTTGTGATTATGACTTGTGCAATTTCTTCTTTGTCAACTAAATTCTAATCCATCTGTTTTTGTCGAGTGCGTTTTATCCAAAATTAGATGAGCTTACCCTGACAAACTACCCTTGATTAGCTTGCGCCTTAATAAATCTAAAGCAGTACAAGAGCTGAGATAGCGCACTAGCTCTCGACCTCTTTGGTGACCAAAACGGTAATCATAACTAAAGCTTTCATTTTCAGGGGTAGCTACACCAATATAGACCAGTCCTACAGGTTTATCTGGAGTATTTCCACCTGGTCCTGCTATGCCAGTAATACTAATGCCCCAGTCCGTTTGTAAGCGCTGCTTTACTCCCACGGCCATCTGCTGCGCTACAGTATCGCTCACCGCTCCATATTTAGCTAAATCTTGACTATTTACGTTCAAAAGAGCCTGCTTAACCTGATTTGCATAGGCAATTACTCCCCCAAAAAAATAGCTAGAGCTACCAGGAATCTCAGTTAACATTGCTCCCAAACCACCCCCAGTACATGATTCGGCAACGCTCAGAGTCTGCTGGGCATTAGTTAATAATTTGCCGACTACCGCTGCGAGAGTTTCTTCGTTACTGCCAAAATAATCTAACCCCGCAATCTGCTTAATTTTTGTAGCGATAGGTTCGATCATTGCTGAGGCTTCTGCTGGAGAACTTGCTTTAGCAGCTACCCGTAAGCGTACTTCTCCTTGTCCCGCATAGGGTGCAACAGTAGGATTCTGAGAATCAAACAGATGGGCTACTTTCTCTGCCAGAGCTGATTCACCGATACCCCGAAAGCGCATCATTTCACTATAAATACTTTCCTTGCCCCAACCTTGACTTTTAAGAAAGGGAACGGCAGTATCTTGCCACATACGATACATCTCAGCAGGAACTCCTGGAAAGGTCATGATGGTGATACCTACTTGGGGCTGCCAAATAATGCCTGGGGCTGTCCCCATAGGGTTAGGTAAGGTAGTCGCACCTTGAGGAATAAGCGCCTGTTTACGGTTAGAAGGAGACATAATTCGTCCAACTGAAGCAAATTTATCTTCAATATCTTTTATAATTGCAGCTTCTTCTTGCAGAGGAGTATTAAAAAAACTGGCAATTGTTTCGGTGGTTAAATCATCAGGAGTTGGACCCAAACCACCAGTAAAAATCAAAATTGAGGAGCGTTTAATGGCGATCGCTATGACTTGATGGATACGTTCCACGTTGTCTCCTACCACCGTTTGATAGTAGTGGGGAATACCTAAGTCAGCTAATTCTCGGGCTAAATATTGGCAGTTGGTGTTTAAAATATCGCCTAAGAGTAGTTCTGTACCAATACAAATAACTTCTGCGCTCATTGATCTGATTTATTAATGTTGTTACCGATTATTGCTGCGTCCTTCTTTCCAGACTTGCCTAACTTGCCAAAGTTGCCAAGCTAGTAGCATTGTTGCGCCAATTGCATATCCCCAACCGCTAGGAATATTGGAAAAGCCAAGAGCCAAGCTGCCGACCCAAAAAGTTAGGGTATAAATAAACAATACTGTCTGACGCTGGGAAATTCCCGTTTTGAGCAACCAGTGATGTAGATGACTTTTATCAGCAATAAAAGGAGATTTTCCTTTACTAATGCGGGAAAAAATTACCGCCGACATATCGAGAATAGGAACGGCTAAAATTAGATAGGGCAAGAGAACAGCGGTAATAGCAGTAGTTTTAACCAAGCCAACTACGCCGACTGCTGCTAGGGTAAAGCCCATAAAATATGCTCCACCATCCCCCATAAAAATCTGAGCGGGATTAAAGTTATAGCGCAAAAATCCCAGGGCGCCCCCTGCCATCGCTGCCGCAATTAAACCCGCAGCAGGCTGATCCATAAACAAGGTAACGACTAACATCACAAAGGCAGCAATCCCTGAAACCCCAGCCGCCAATCCATCAACCCCATCAATCCAGTTAATTGCATTTGCCATGCCCACGAGCCAGACAACAGTAACAGGAAGACTTAACCAATAGATTTGAACCAAAGAATAGACAGGAAAGGAGACAAAATCGATCCGTACTCCCATACACCAACAACCAGTAGCCACGGCAACTTGCATTAGTAACCGTGAAATGGGGGTGAGATTAAACAAATCGTCAGCAAAACCAATACCAAAAAATAAAATGCTGCCAATAATTACCGCCCAGACTTCTGTAACTTTATCAGGAGCTAGGGCAGAAAATCCCCCAAGCAGCCAGACAATTACTAAAGCAGCAATAGTGCCAGCAAAAATAGAAACCCCGCCCACACGGACAACGGGGTTTTGGTGAATCTTCCTGGCGTTTGGTCGATCTACGATACCCAACTTTAAACCCAAAGTTTTGACATCGGGTATCGTCCATAAAACGAAGGTAACAGAGGTGAGAAAAGCAATCAGATGATATAGTTCAACAGGCATCTGAGTTCAAGTTCCAGGGGGAATATAAGGTGTACTTTCTAATAGCATCAAGCTGTTGCTCGCACGGATCGCATTACTCCTTCCTCAGCATACTCCTATATCTTGGCAGGTACAGGAATTTGTAAATAAGGATAGAGGGGAAAACGATCGCATAAAGTAGCTACTCGATCCAAACAGTTTTGTTGTACAGCCTCATCTTCAGGGCTAAGTAGTTTATCAGCGATAATATTAGCAATTTCTTGGAACTCTGTCCCCCCCATTCCTCTAGTGGTCATGGCGGGAGAACCCAAACGCAGTCCACTAGTGACAAAAGGTGATTCCGAATCAAAAGGCACGGTGTTTTTATTAGCGGTAATATTTACCTGACTAACTAAAGCATCTCCTTTTTTCCCTGTCATGCCAATACTACGCAGGTCAACCAAAATAAGATGATTATCTGTACCGTCAGATACTAGCTTAAAATTTCTGGCTTTGAAAGCTTGAGCCATCGATCGGGCATTGGCAATTACCTGACCTGAATAATTTTTGAATTCTGGTTTGAGAGCTTCCCCAAAGGCAACTGCTTTACCCGCAATGACGTGTTCTAAAGGGCCACCTTGAGTACCAGGAAAGACTGATTTATTCAATTTTTTACCTAATTCGGGATCGCGAGTCAGAATCAAGCCCCCTCTAGGGCCTCTTAAGGTTTTATGAGTAGTAGTAGTGACCACATCGCAATAGGGGACTGGGTTAGGATGGTGTCCTGTTGCCACTAAACCAGCAATATGGGCAATATCAGCTAATAAATATGCGCCAACTTCATCGGCAATTTCTCTAAATTTAACAAAATCAATAGTGCGGGGATAGGCAGAATAGCCACAGATAATTAATTTAGGACGTTCTTTTAACGCTAATGCTCTAATCTGATCGAAATCTAGCTGTTCTGTCTCTTGGTTTACGCCATATTGCACAACGTTAAACCATTTTCCTGAAACGTTGACAGGAGAACCATGGGTCAAATGTCCACCGTGGGACAAGTCCATACCCATAATCGTGTCCCCAGGCTCTAATAGAGTTAGAAAAACCGCAAAGTTTGCCTGAGCGCCTGAATGGGGTTGCACATTAGCCATCTCTGCCCCAAATAATTGCTTGGCGCGGTCAATTGCTAGCTGTTCGGCACGATCTACAAATTCGCAACCGCCATAATAGCGTTTTCCTGGTAGACCCTCAGCATATTTATTAGTTAAGACTGAACCTTGGGCAGCCAACACCGCAGGAGAAGTAAAGTTTTCACTGGCAATTAATTCCAAATGCGATCGCTGACGACCCAATTCTAAATCAATAATTTCTGCAATTTCGGGATCTGTTTCTAGGAGAAAATCTAAATTAGTTTGATTCACTATCTGATTCTGTAATTTTCGCTAAGGATAAGTAAGTATGATCTATGCTATCTAATTCAATGTCCTTTTGAAAACCATCAATTTAGTAAATAGCCTAGTCTAGCCAGGAAAACCACAAGTTTTATCCATAATTCATCAATTCATCTAAAAAAAAAAATTTCGATTACTTATTTTCAAGATTATTAGCTAGTTAAAGCATGTATCAAAAAGTCTAATTTTAGTCAGAAGAAATTAGAATAATCTATATAACTAATAAAGGATCAACATCATGATAGTTATGATTGCAGACCAGCAAATTTTGTCTGCTCGACAAGTTTGCCAAAATTGTGTGATGTCAGATCAAAGTGGTTTGCCTCGCTGGCATGATAGCAAGCTCGGATGTGGCAAAAGGCGATCGCCAAGCGTTCCTGGAGGGAAATCGCGAAGCCCTAGAGGATTTGTACCTCAAGGCGCGTCTGTGGAGGTCATTCAATCGCTACAAAGGTCAAAACAGGCTCAAGTTTATGAGTGTCAAATGGGTTTTAATGTCACCTGGATTAACTAAATCTTCGGTTTAGTTATACTAGACATCATGGTGATATGGATAAGCTGTTGAGGTATATTTTGTTGCCTCAATAAATTTGATTATTTTGATCTGTTAACTTTTGGATTTTGGGAGCATATTTGAGATGGCAAGGTTTGGTTCAGCCGACGTTAAAGACCGCTTTTTTGCAGCAGCCGTATATTTGTTTGCCATCTATGATGCTATGGCTATAGGTATGGGATTAATAGTTCAAGTCCCTGCATTAGCCCCTATGTTTAACTTTTTGCAATTAATTTTGTTGCCAATCTCTTTACTTTACGGTGTTTTTGACGCAATTATCCCGCTGGGATTGGGCAGTTTGGTAGTCTTTTTTGTTTTATTCTTAGCAGTAGTCCAGAACGAAAAGATTTCTTACTTTATTCGGTTTAATACCTTGCAATCGATCTTGTTTGGCATTGCCATTTCTTTAATTTCAATTATTTTTAGCACTTTGGGGGGACTCGGATTAATTGGCGGTTTCGTGTTTATTATTGCTACGGGTGCAAGCTTGTTTTGCATGGCAGAATGCGCTTTTGGTCGCTATCCTGAAATTCCGACCATCTCTGCTGCGGTATACAGTCAACTGCCAAGGTAATCAGCCCCAAGTTTAAGTCATTAAAAAACTGATTAATGACAGCTTAATGACAGCACTGCTAAATCAAATGAATCAAAACAAATATCAAGCAACCTGATTCAAGAGAGAGCCAATGCCTTCAATTTCAACTCTCACCGAGTCTCCAGGCTTAATTGAGCCAACTCCTTCAGGAGTACCAGTAAGAACGACGTCTCCAGGTAACAAGGTCATGATTTGTGAAATGTAGGAAACGAGAAAATCTGGATTAAAAACCATGTCGCTAATCACGGCAGACTGGCGAGGAGCATGATCGTCATTGATAAAAGTTTGAATTGTAGCCTCAACGCTCACTTCTCGGACAATCCAGGGTCCTAAAGGGCAAAACGTATCAAATCCTTTGGCTCTTGTCCACTGATTATCTTTTCTTTGTAGATCTCTTGCGGTTACGTCGTTAGCAATAGTGTATCCCCAAATACTTTTGGCTGCTTGTTCGGGATTGACTTTACTACAGCGATCGCCAATAATTAAAGCTAATTCTCCCTCGTAATCTACCTGCTGTGACTGTAAGGGGTAGATAATACTTTGGGTGTCCGCCACTATAGTAGTTGGTGGTTTAAGAAATAATAAGGGTTCATTAGGTACAGGTGTACCCATTTCGACCGCGTGCTTCAGATAGTTTTTCCCCACAGCAACAATTTTGGAAGGGACACAAGGAGCAAGTAATTGATACGTATCTGACTCTAGCACCATGTCTGTTTCTTGTCCGTTTAACCAGGGTGGAGCATCATAGACTAATACACTACGATTTGCCTTCAGCACACCATAATAAATCTGCTCGCGGTTAGTTTTAATACGGACATAGCGTTGTGTCATAGCTAGATTAAACTTCTAATTATTTCGTTACCGTTACTAAGAAATCATACTCTTAAAGTTGGCTCTTATTAAACCTAACAGCGCCTGGCGAGCGCCTAATTTTAATGGATTAGCTCTTTCTACAGCACAGTCCTGGTAATTGAGCATCAAGTAATAGTAAGATTGTAATTCCTTGCTTCTAATTTAGAAGCCATTTTGTCCACAAGGAGAATAAGTAAAATGAGCAACAAGTACGAGTTAATGTATATCCTTCGTCCCGATTTATCGGAAGATCAAGTCGGTGATGCGGTTACTAAATATCAAGATTATCTGTCTGAAACTGGTGCTGAAAACCTGGAGGTTCAGGTCAAAGGTAAAAGAAGACTTGCATATCCTGTTGGCAAATATTTGGACGGCATTTACGTACAAATGAACTATGAAGCCGATGGTAGCCAAAATGCACCTTTGGAAAGAATGATGCGGTTGAGCGAAGATGCAATTCGCTATTTAACTATAAAGCTAAAAAAACGGGCGATTATTGCTCAGGAAAATGCTACTGCTGAACCTATCGCCGATCCCGCAGATGATTAGATAATTAAATAGAACTAAACAAAAAGCCAGCAATCAACGCTGGCTTTAAAGCTATTAAACTAGTGAAACAATAGTCTTAGTTTCCTGCCTGGGGTTGTGGCTTAAACTGGAAGAGAGAATAAACAACATTACGACGAATATCAATCATCATCTCCAAAAACATTTCATATCCTTCTTGTTTATATTCAATTAAGGGGTCTTTTTGTCCATAACCCCTCAGTCCAATTGAATCTCGTAGAGCATCCATTGCCTGTAGATGTTCTCGCCAGAGAGTATCAATTTGTTGCAGAATAAAGAATCTTTCTGCCTGGCGCATTAATCCAGGCTGCATACTGTCAATTTGATGTTCTTTGATATCATAAGCCTTGCGGACTTCTTCACAGAGGAAGTTTTTGATCTCATTAACAGTCATGTCTTCTAAATGTTCAGGCTTCACGTCTTCCAGCAGATAGATAAACTCTTTGGCTTTATCCACCATTTTGTCTAGCTTCCACTCTTCAGGAGGTAACTCAGGGTTAATATAGGCATCGACAATCTCGCCCATCGTTTTTTCAGCATACTGAATTACCTGTTCTTTAAGGTCTAATCCTTCCAGTACACGACGACGTTCAGCATAAATAGCGCGACGTTGGTTGTTCATTACCTCGTCATATTCAAATACCTGCTTACGGGTATCATAATAGAAAGTCTCAACTTTCTTTTGCGCTCCTTCGAGGGAGTTGGTGAGCATTTTAGATTCAATGGGCATGTCGTCTTCTACTCGCATCATGTTCATCAGTTTTTCCACGCGATCGCCACCAAAGATCCGTAAAAGGTTATCCTGTAAACTGAGGAAGAATCTAGTTGAACCAGGGTCACCCTGTCTCCCTGCACGACCTCGCAACTGGTTATCTACTCGGCGAGATTCATGACGCTCAGTCCCGATTACATGTAGTCCACCGTTAGCAATCACCTCATTATGCTCAGCATCGGTGAACACTTCATACTCTTTACGCACCATTTTGTAAGCTTCTCTGAGCTTAACTAATACAGGGTCGTCTACAGGAGCATTTTCCGAAGCCACGGCAATTTTTTCCTCGGCATCTAGTTCGGGTAAGCTTTGTTCTCCATATTGTTGAACGGCAAATTTAACCATTTCCTTCAAAAAATCCTGAGCTTCTGCTGATAGTTCAGTCGGAAAGATTTGTGGCGAGGCTTTCCAGGTTTTAACTTTTTTATTATTACTGTTACTGTTACCAAAACCTTTGGGAGTATCTTTACCCAAATCTAGTCCTGATACTCCTGCCATGAAATTGTCGTCTTCAGGAGCAACTATTTTAGGCATCAAATACTCTCTAACTTTGAGCCTTGCCATATAATCGGCATTACCACCCAAAATAATATCAGTACCACGACCAGCCATATTGGTTGCGATGGTTACAGCAGTTTTGCGGCCTGCTTGTGCCACAATTTCTGATTCCCGCTCCACATTTTCAGGTTTGGCGTTGAGCAAATTATGTTCAATACCTTTTTCCAGCAACAACTTAGAAATCAACTCCGATTTTTCCACACTAGTAGTACCTACCAGTACGGGGCGACCTTTTTCATGCATGTTAGCAGTATCTTCAGCCACTGCCTGCCATTTACCAATTTCTTGTTTAAACACGACATCAGCTAAATCAGCACGCTTAGAAGGCAAATTGGTAGGAATAATTGTTACCTGAAGTTTATACACTTTTTCAAATTCAGTCTCCTCAGTTTTAGCTGTACCAGTCATCCCAGCCAAGGTGGGGTAGAGCAAGAAAAAGTTTTGGTAAGTAATACTCGCCAAGGTTTGAGTCTCTTTCTGAATTGTTACACCCTCTTTTGCTTCAATTGCCTGATGCAGACCATCACTCCAACGTCTTCCAGCTAATACCCGTCCTGTAAACTCGTCAACGATGACGATCTCATCATTACGCACCAAGTAGTTAACGTCTTTGGTAAATAGTTCTTTAGCTTTAATGGCATTAGAAATATAGTGCGCCCAAGGATTTTCAGGATCGTATAAATCACTCACCCCTAATATTTCTTCCACCCGCGCAAAGCCTTCGTCGGTCATCAAAACATTACGCGCTTTCTCATCTACTTCATAATCACCAACACCCTCGTGGGGATTTAGTTCCTCATCGTAATCTTCTTTTTGTCTAGTTAGCTGTGCTGCTATTTGAGATGCTTGCAGATACTTTTCTGTAGGACGTTCCACCTGCCCTGAGATAATTAAAGGAGTTCTGGCTTCATCAATTAATACCGAATCCACCTCGTCGATTACACAGTAGTTAAAAGGACGCTGTACTACTTCCTCCATGGAGACAGCCATATTATCTCGCAGATAATCAAACCCTAGCTCACTATTAGTAGTATAGGTAATATCGCAAGCATAGTTTTTTCTTCTCTCAGCAGGACTCATTCCCGACTGAATTAGACCAACAGACAGATCTAAGAAACGGTGAACTTGTCCCATCCATTCTGCATCTCGACGAGCAAGATAATCGTTAACAGTGACAACATGAACTCCTTTACCAGTTAAACCATAAAGATAAGCAGGTAAGGTACAGACTAAGGTTTTACCTTCCCCTGTTTTCATTTCGGCAATCTGACCTTTGTATAATACTATGCCACCAAGCAACTGCACGTCGTAATGGCGCAATCCCAAGACGCGAATCGCTGCTTCTCTAACCACAGCGAAAGCCTCAGGCAGAATATCATCAAGGATTTCTTTGATTTCATCGTCGTTTTTTCCCTTAGCCAACTGTTCGCGAAATTCGCCCGTTTTGGCTTTCAAATCTTCGTCGGATAGATTCTTGATGTCCTCTTCAATCAGGTTGATTTCTGCCACTAAAGGCTGAAATTTCTTTAACTTACGCGCATTGGGGTCGCCCAACAGTCTTTTCAGCATAGTAATTTTTTATGTATGATCCTTATTCCTAATTGATTTATATTTGCTTTCTAATCTTTGATTGCCCAATTAAATCGCAATATTTAATAACTCGTAATAATTCTACCATTTGCCTCTTGTCAACGACTTCTTTCAGTGAGCGATCAGCAATAAATAGTGAAATTTAGATTACTTGAAAAGTGCTATAAAAATTATGGATTTAGCAGCTCTGATACGACAAAAAAAGCAGATTAGAGCAATAGGATTTGATGATGCTCCTTTTAAGCGTCATCAACAGGAAAAGGTAAGTATAGCAGGCGTAATTTGCACTAATACTCGTTTTGAAGGGATGGTATGGGGCAAGATTGAGGCTGATGGTAACGATGCTACTAAAACAATTTGTCAACTTCTAGTCGGCAAGAAATTTTTGCCTCAGCTACATTTAATTCTGCTCGACGGGATTGGCTTTGGAGGCTTCAACCTGGTTGATCTTCCTCAGCTAGCTCAAAGACTAGAACTTCCCTGTGTGGCAATGATGAGAAAACCGCCAAATCTCACAAAAATGAAGCTAGCAATGTCTAGATTGCCCAATTATGAGGAAAGATTGCTCATCCTGGAACAGGCGGGGAAGATTTATGCCTATCCTCCATTCTTTTTTCAAGTATATGGTGAACAGCCCAGAGTTATTGCACAAGCCTTAATTCAATTGACAGACCATGGTAAAGTACCAGAAGCCTTAAGACTAGCCCATTTAGTCGGCGCAGCAGTAATTAATGGTCAAAGTAGTTCACAGGCATAACATGTTACTACTAATATAAACGGTTATTATGACTAATTGAGCTTAATTTTGCTCTTAGATACCATACTTTTAATAGATGGATGTAATCAAACAAAGCCAGATAATTGGGCTTGGTTTGATTTTGAATGGCAATGTCAATAAACCAATAGTGTTCATGAATAACATAAGTAATAAAAATCAGGTAGTTCAATTTCTCTGCCAACCACAAGGGGGCAGGACTTATTTGTTAAATGCTTTGAATTCAAACTCGGAACAGGTGTTTATGGAAGCTTTACACAATATTATCGATGCAATGAGCCAGGATCTTTCATCCAGTTTGGCAAAGAAATTGTAGATTCTTCCCCAACTCTTCTAGACTATGTATATAGTGATAAGTTTATATTTCTTAATATGGCTAGAGATTTACGGGGATTTATCGAAATTTTGGAATCGAAGGGTCAACTTCGGCGCATTTCGGCATTAGTCGATCCCGAACTAGAAATTGCGGAAATTTCTAATCGCATGTTACAGGCAGGAGGTCCTGGCTTGCTGTTTGAAAATGTTAAAGGATCTCCCTTTCCCGTAGCAGTCAATCTGATGGGGACAGTCGAGCGAATCTGCTGGTCGATGAATATGGAAGCCCCAGAAGAGTTAGAAACCTTGGGTTCTAAACTGGCTATGTTACAACAGCCCAAGCCCCCTAAGAAAATTAAGCAGGCGGTAGATTTTGGGAAGGTGCTATTTGATGTTTTAAAAGCCAAGCCAGTCAGAGACTTTTTTCCGCCTTGCCAGCAGATAGTGATTGAAGGTGAAGATGTCGATCTCAACCGAGTGCCGATGATTCGCCCTTATGTGGGAGATGCGGGAAAAATAATCACTTTGGGTTTAGTCATCACCAAGGATGTCGAAACAGGTACGCCTAATGTTGGTGTATATCGCCTTCAGCTTCAGTCCAAGAATACTATGACCGTTCATTGGCTATCGGTGCGTGGTGGGGCAAGGCATTTGAGGAAGGCAGCCGAGGCAGGCAAAAAACTAGAAATTGCGATCGCTTTAGGAGTCGATCCAATGATTATTATGGCAGCAGCTACCCCCATTCCTGTAGACCTCTCAGAGTGGTTGTTTGCAGGTTTATATGGTGGCAGTGGGGTGAAGCTGGCTAAATGTAAAACTGTTGATTTAGAAGTGCCTGCGGATTCTGAGTTTGTTTTGGAAGGAACAATTACCCCAGGAGAAATGTTACCCGATGGACCTTTTGGCGACCATATGGGCTACTACGGCGGAGTTGAAGATTCCCCCTTAGTCCGTTTTCACTGTATGACTCACCGCAAGAATCCCATCTACTTAACTACCTTTAGCGGTCGTCCACCCAAAGAAGAAGCGATGATGGCGATCGCCCTTAACCGTATTTATACTCCAATTCTGCGTCAGCAGGTGTCGGAAATTGTCGATTTTTTCTTGCCGATGGAGGCGCTGAGTTACAAAGCCGCAATTATTTCGATTGATAAAGCCTATCCTGGACAAGCGAGAAGGGCTGCCCTCGCTTTTTGGAGCGCATTACCCCAGTTTACCTACACTAAGTTTGTGATTGTCGTAGACAAGGACATCAATATCCGCGATCCTCGTCAAGTAGTTTGGGCAATTAGCTCCAAAGTCGATCCTTCCCGTGATGTCTTTATTCTACCCGATACTCCTTTTGATACCCTCGATTTTGCCAGTGAAAAAATTGGTTTAGGTGGGCGCATGGGTATTGATGCCACCACCAAGATTCCGCCAGAAACTGACCATCAATGGGGAGAACCACTAGAGTCGGATGATGATGTAGCAGCTATGGTTGATCGACGCTGGCAAGAATATGGCTTGGGAGATATCGACTTAGCCGAAGTGGACGCTAATTTATTCGGCTATGAGCTGAAATAGTTTTGCCAGAAACTAACCAGAAAACACATTTCTTAACTTCATCAAAAATTTATTGTTGTGACAATAAATTAAGTGAAATAATCAGCAGTGCATGCTTGTATATAGTCAAATACACTTATAAGTGTATATACATATACATAGCTTTAATATCTCAATCTTTAGGTAGCACAGATGAAAAATAAATATTTATCTCTTGTTTTGGTTGCAGGCGCGATCGCCTTAGTTACAGTTCCTGTTAAGGCTGAAGAAAAAGCCGCTCCTGAGTCTACTAAATCTGTATTTGTTTGCGCCGCTCAAGGCGACACCCCCACCATGTTTGCCTACAACCCAGGCAAAGTAAATTTGACACCTTTGATGAGTTGGCACGCTGAATATTTATTACCAGGACAGTCTGGAGCAGAAGTCTGTCAGCAAACCGCTACAAAATTACAAACTTCCTATCAACAGGAAGATGCTAAATATTTAAAAGCTGAAACTACTAAAGAGGAAAACCAGGTTTGTTTGGTCAACAAAGAAGACCAAAATTGTCTGGACGAGACTAGTGAAAAGCTGTTTAGCGTCAACCCTAAATTTAATGCTAGTTGTGTTTTAGAAAATAAATCTCCTATTGATTGCGAAGTATATAAAGTTCGAGGAGTATATAGTTTCAATGATGAACCATATCAACCTCTTTGGTGGCCTTGGTAGGTATGCTATTGCCACTAACTGACACTTTATATTGCAAAATATTGCAAAATGGTCTTTCTAATCAGTACTTAATGGTATAGAGCTAAATCTATCAACCCATCAGTGTTTTCTTGCTCTTAGTTATTGACCTAAAGTTGTTCCCTCATAATCAACTAGCCTGTTAAGCGTGAGTTCTTAAACTCTGTCTATATTTCTTATAAAGTTACTCGATAGCTTATCTAGTAGTATTTGGTTGATGATGGGAGTCAAATGTTAGGCAAGCAAGATTTGGTAAAAGTCACTTTTACATATAAATTACATATAGAAATATATAAAGCACTGTGTTGTAGATGTCTCTCATTAGAAAGTTCTTCCTTCCCTATCTAAAAATTGCTTTAATAAACATCGCTATATTGGCAGCCAGTAGTGTTCATGTTAAAGCTGAACAAATTAAACTTTCCTCACCATCAAATTTCAGACAACCAAACAACAGCAAGTTGAGTAAAACCCAACTTCAGCCCATTCCCCTTAAAGAAAAGCTGAATAATGCTGTTGCTGCTCAACCATTAGAAGATGGTGCTCCCTCATTACGCCGTCAGCCATCGGCAGGAGAACGATTTGAACCAAAACGAATCCCATTACAACTTCCGTTTCCGAAAGAGACATACCGAACCTCTCCGAGTATCACGATTATCAATCCATCAGCTTATGGAGCAGCTTGGGGAAATGTGGGAATTGGGATCGGCTATCAAGAGAGGGCAAGATTTAGAGAAGATGCTGATGGAGTGATTGGTCTGGGCTTTGGCTTAGGAGATCCTCAAAAAAATCTTGGCTTACAGGTGGGAGTTAGTTTAGTTGATGTTAGTTCACCTTTTAGTGATGGGTCAATTAATCTCAAGCTACATCGTCGTTTACCAAAAGACTTTGCTGTTGCTATCGGCGTTCAAGGCTTAACTACGTGGGGAAATACGGACGGAGGATCATCTGTGTATGGGGTTGCTACTAAAAGGTTTAAATTACGACCAGACAGAACTAAGCCTTTTAGTGAATTGTATACAACATTGGGCGTGGGTGGCGGTCAATTCCGCTCCGAGTCCAATATCAATGAAGGTAACGAAAACGTCGGCGTTTTTGGTAGTTTAGCAGTTAAAGTGATTCAACCAATTGGTTTGGTAGCGGAATGGAGTGGTCAAGACTTAACGATTGGAGTTCCTTTGGTACCATTTAGAAAATTACCCCTCGTTATTGTTCCTTCAATTACGGATGTGACTGGTTCGGCGGGAGACGGAACAAGATTTGTTTTGGGTCTTGGCTACAGTTTTTCTTTTAAATAGATTATTAGTAAATTCAAAGTGAGACATCAATTATGAAATTATCTCGATTATTAATAAGAGTAGTGTTGTCATGTGCGTTGATCATATCCTCTACAGAAATAGCGCGTTCTCAATCAGGTAATATGTCTGATATTACGCAACCTAATCCCAATGAGATCATGAATCAGCCTGAGCCAGATGAAGGCAACACAGCTGATAATTTGGGAGAAAACACAGCGGGGGATATCGTCGAAGAAACTCCTGTTGATAGTACTCAGCCTAATAGTGAGATAGAAACTTCTAGTCAAGAAACTCCTAGTCAAGAAACTTCTGACACAATCAATACTCAATCTGAAATTGTTGAGAGCGAACCCGTAATAATCGAACAAACTACTGAAGCGGAAGCTGCCAACTCACCTGAGTCTGATGAAATAGTCAAAAAATTAGTTGACGAAGCTGAGCAGAGAGACATTAAAAAATCTGAGGAACCAAAGGAAGAAAAGGTAGCAGAGAAAAATTCTCAACCAGCGACGGAACAAATAGACCGTGGAGAATATGAAACTCAATTTCAAGATGCGCCTAGCGATTTAGCTATCTTGATGCAGGAAGAATTTCAACTGAATCAATTAATTGGTTCTACGGGAATTCAACTTTATGGTTCTGTACCGTCAGTCAAACAGATTTCTCATCGATTAGCTCAGTTAGCTGAACAAACAGGCAAAAAAGCTGCCTTTATCAATATTTCTCTGCAAAACAATCAGCTAGAGTCCTTTGTAGTTTTACCAGAGCAAGTGCAAGCAAATGCCGAAACCTCCTTAGTGGCATCATCTGAGTTAAATGGTATTGATGCACCTCCAGCCGCTCAAGTTCCAATCATACGTAAGACAGTCAAAAACACCTCGCGAAAAGATATTATTGCTAAGGCAACAGAGTTGCGCGAAAAAATTGGTGATGTTAGAAGACTAAATCAGAATGA
Organism: Pleurocapsa sp. CCALA 161; assembly: GCF_003003995.1. Taxonomy (GTDB): domain Bacteria; phylum Cyanobacteriota; class Cyanobacteriia; order Cyanobacteriales; family Xenococcaceae; genus Waterburya. Next base: position 24,039 of record NZ_PVWF01000014.1, read on the forward strand.
ATACAAAAGGTCATCACAAGAGCTATACAATGTTCTGATCAAACCCATAGAAGCAGATCTAGCGGCTAATAAAATCGATGTTCTGGTATTTTCGATGGATTCAGGATTGCGTTTATTGCCTGTTGCCGCACTTTATGATGGAAAACAATTCTTGATTGAAAAGTACGCTATGGGAATGGTTCCTAGTTTTGGCTTAACTGATACTCGCTACGTGAGTCCAGCCAAGGCTTCCATTTTGGCAATGGGTGCATCAGAGTTCAAAGAGCAAGCAGACTTACCAACTATGCCTATTGAACTGAAAACTATTGTCAGTAATCCCCGTCGTGGACAATCATTTTTAAATCAACAGTTCACAATTCCCAATTTCGTCGCTCAAAACAGTGGGCAAACACCATTTTCTATTATTCATTTAGGGACTCATGCTGAATTCAAAGCAGGTGATTTAAGCGATTCTTATATCCAGTTTTATGATAGTCAGCTAAAAATACCTCAGCTACAAAAACTATCAAATCAACTTGGTTGGAATACTAATAAGACGCCAATTGAGTTAATGGTTTTAAGCGCTTGTGAAACTGCCTTGGGAGATAAGGATGCTGAGTTAGGTTTTGCAGGATTAGCAGTACAAGCAGGGGTCAAATCTACATTGGCTAGTCTTTGGTATGTTAGCGATTTAGGAACTTTAGCTATGATGGGCGAGTTTTATGATCAGCTCGATAGTACTTTGAATAAGGCAGAGGCTTTACGTCAAACTCAGTTGGCAATGCTGCGAGGCAATGTCAAGATTAATAACAAACAAGTTAACTTGTCCAATGGCACAGGTCTACCTCTGCCCTCAGATTTTCCAGACGGCACTTTAACTCTCAATCATCCTTATTTTTGGTCATCATTTACCCTTGTTGGTAACTGGAATTAGTTTAGAGCAGGAAAATGTTCTCAGACTATTTGTAGAAAAGATTAGCATCACCAGTTATTTTTCCAGGCGTACTACATACCATTGTAGGTAATGATCGGCACTCACATCTAACTCAAAATAGTTATCAAGTAAGTGTTGAGCCTGTAATTCTGGTGATTCTAACTGTTCTAACTCTCTGGGAATAATTACTTCTGGCTGCTGTAACAGATTGGCTAGTTTAGTTTTCAGTTCGGCTGAATTCATAAATTGTTCAGGCTGATCTGATTCGAGGACAACATAACCATCCTCTTGATACATAATCGGATCTGGCATAATTCAATAATCAAAAAACGACTAAAAGTTAACTTATTGATGAATAAATGAATAAATTAACTGTAAAACTAATTGAACTCAGAAGCTAGTTGAGAATTAGATATTTTAATCATTATGGGAACAAGTCTCAACCCGCTGCTCAACCTTGAATATGAACCCATGATGGAAAACTTGGGTGATGACTATTATGATATTGTTGCTGCTGCGGATTTTCCCAGTTATTTTTTACGTTATCGTAACGATCGCCTGTTACCATTATTAGGTTTAAAACCAGATTCAGTGACAGACGGTGATTTCATTGCAGCTTTTGGTCAATTTAGGGGGGGTAGACCTTTTTTGGCTCTACGTTATCATGGTTATCAGTTTGGCGCTTATAATCCATTTTTGGGAGATGGCAGAGGCTTTTTATATGGTCAGGTTCGTGGTATCGATGGCAATCTGTATGATTTAGGAACTAAAGGATCGGGTCGAACGCCTTATTCTCGTACTGCTGATGGTCGACTGACTCTTAAGGGTGGTGTTCGCGAAGTGTTAGCAGCAGAGGCACTGCATCAGCTAGGAGTAAATACTTCTCGTTGCTTAAGCTTGATTGAAACTGGGGAGTCTCTCTGGCGAGGAGATGAACCTTCCCCTACACGTTCTGCGGTAATGGTGCGTTTAAGCAAATCCCATATTCGGTTTGGCACTTTGGAACGACTTCACTATCTACAACGTCCCGATCTAATTAGTAAATTGTTAGATAGTGCGATCGCTGTATATTATCCAGATATCCCCGATAATGAGGACAAGTATAGTCAGTTTTACGCTCAGTTAGTTATCAGGGTGGCGCAATTAGCAGCCCAGTGGATGGCAGCAGGCTTTTGTCATGGAGTTCTCAATACCGACAATATGTCGATCGCTGGAGAGAGTTTTGATTATGGTCCTTATGCTTTTATTCCTAACTATGATGCTCGATTTACCGCTGCTTATTTTGATTATGGTGGTCGCTATAGCTATGGTAATCAGCCCTATATTTGTAGGTTTAATTTGGAGTTACTGCAAAAACCCCTGGCAATGATTACGGAACAATCGAGTTTAGAAGTTGGGTTGGCGCAGTTTGACGACTATTATCAGCAACACTATCAACAGTTAATGCTGCAAAAACTAGGGTTTGAGTCAGATTTGGGAATGATCGCTCAGGAACTATTAACTCAGACAATTAACTTATTGAGAGATACTAAGATTAGCTATCATGGTTTCTTTGCTGAATTAGCCCACGAATTTGATTCCCGTTGGCGGGAGGATCAAGAATTAATTTTAGCCAAGGCTACTTTCTCCTCTGAGATTCCCGACAATTGGCGAAGTATTTATCATCAATGTCTTAATCAAATTTCTTCCAGCAATAGAGATAAAATTAGCGATCGCCTTAAATTGCATAATCCTCAGACTGCTTTATTGCGTCCTCTAATTGAATCCGTTTGGGAATCGATTAGTGAGGATAATGATTGGCAACCTTTTATTTCCTTGCTTGATGAGCTACAGCAGTAAAAAGTCACAAATATTAGACAAGTCGATTTGAGCCATCTTTACTAACATGCATTAACTGTGAGAACACTTTCACAAAGTGCTTGCTTCCTCTAAATAAACAAAAGGCAATAATTGCCAGTACTTGGTAATTAAATAATAAAGAAATATCACGTTCATTAGCAGCGATCGCACCTAAGATTAAAAGATAAATTAATAAATAAAAAAAGTAGCGAGGAAAGTCCATTGGCCAGTCACTATTTTTGCCCCCCATATAGCGATATAAAACATACTGCATTGAACGAATCAAAATTTTACTGATTAGTAAAACTAAGCCAACTGTATTAGTAGTTAACAAAACTAAATAACCACAATAGCGACATGTTTGCAACAAAAAGTAGAACCATACTCGACTCTGCTTATTAAGTTGATTATAAATATGAAACAAAAATCTTAAGATTAATAAAAAAGCTATCCAATACAAGAAGCTTTCAGATGTTTGAAATAGTTTTTGATGAGCATTGCCAAATATTGCCACACCAAGATGAACGCCCTCAATCGCAATTTCTTGATTAAGAACAGTTATACCTAAGATGGAAAAGACAACTGCCCAGACCCAAGGTTGCCATAGTTGGAATGAATATTCGTAAGAATTATAGTTATAGGAAAGTACTGCTTTATCTTCAAACTTTTCGCCCAAGATATCATTTTCAATATAGCCAATTTCATAAATACACCAAAAAGATACCTGTAGTAAAAATAGCCCTAAGATATTTGACCAGGGATAAAAGCTAGCAAAACTAAAAGTCAACAGCAAAATCAGAAAATCTTCTCCTAAAATACTCAATAAAAAAAACTTTTTATCAGGTCTTTTAATTTTTTCTGAATAAAGAAATGGTATATAAATATTCACTTTAAATATAAAAAAAGTAAGTTTTAATAAGTAGTTTTACTTATTTTTTAACTACTAGATTATCTGATTATAAACAAATTAATTTACAAGTTTAATTTAGTGTATTTTGCCAAAAGAATGATTTTTCAATTGAAAAATACGCTATTTTATATTAATTAAAGTATTTATTTTATTTAAATAGCTAGTATTTAATCAGAGCAAGAAGTTTAACGATATCAAGATAATATTTGGCTTAACGCTTAAATTAAGATAAAATTTTGGGCTACGCAATGGTGGGGTCAAGATACATTGTCTCAAAAAATAAGTAATTTTCAGATTAGTAGGAGAATTTTTATTTTTGTTCTTGTTGATAAGCTGATTTTGTAAAATTTAATACTGTAATTAAATTTGGATAATTTATCTGAGACTTTAAATAATAATAATATTCTAAATGTTTGATTACTTCTAGTAGTTTACACGAAGTTTACATTGCGACAACATGTGAATGGTCTAAATTTTATATAAACAAACCATTTTGTCTTTACAGCCTTGTCGAATTGCAGTAGTTTTTAATTAAATAGATCAATAGAGTATGTTGTTGGTTCACTAACTAATTGATGGCTGCTTGAGCAAGATTCATAATCTGGTCAAAATCAAAATCATCTACTTTTTGCTGAATAGCAAGGGCAAGATTACGGTTTTCTTGGGGAATTTGAGACAACAACTGAACAATTAATTCTTCATCAACTAAAGAAGCAGCTTCAGCAAGTTCTTCTAACCACTCATCAGACATAATTGCAAAAGCTTCGGCAGTCAATTTTTCCAAACTTACTAATTCGGCATTCTTGTTGGTATCCAAATTCTCATAAAGATAATCCACTCCCAAATATTGAGCCATTTTTTCAAAAATAACTTCTGTGCGGAAAGGCTTACGAACAAAGTCATCACAACCTGCTGACAGTACCACAGTTCTCTCTTCTTCGAGGGTACTAGCAGTTAAAGCAATAATGACTGTAGCTTGTCCTTGAAGATGAGACTTAATCTTTTGGGCCGCTTCATAACCATTCATTATTGGCATTCTCATATCCATCCAAATCAAATGGGGTTGCCATTGTTGCCATATTTCGACAGCTTCTTGTCCATTGGCTGCTTCTTGTACTTGAAACCCAATTGGCTGGAGTAACTTGAGTAATAATTGTCGGTTTTCAAAACGATCATCCACGACTAAAATACGATATTCTGGCTGTTGGGGTTTAAGTCCAATGACTCTTTGAGTTGGTTTTTGTCCTGTAATTTCTGTAGCTTCAGCAACTTGAGCTTGGATCTCAAATTTGAAGATAGTTCCTTTCCCTAATTGAGAACTGACGGTAATTTGTCCTCCCATTAATTCCACAAACTTTTTACTAATAGGTAAACCTAAACCTGTTCCTTCTTGAGATTGCCTTCCTGTTTCAGTTTGAGTGAAAGCTTGAAATAAACTATTTATTTCTGTGGGGGCAATTCCCGCACCAGTATCTTCAATCTCGAATATAATCAGGCTGGTTTTGTCTATTTTGTCTGTTATCTGTTTTTTAACACGCAAAGTTACCGCACCTTCATGGGTAAATTTAATTGCATTACTCAAAAGATTAATTAAAACTTGACGTAACTTTTTATCATCAGTGTTGATATATTGAGGCAAGTGAGGATCGCGCTCAACGATTAACTCTAATCCTTTAGATTCTGCTTTAAGAGCCAACATTTCGGCTATTAATTCTAAAAGAGCATACAAATCAAAATCTGTGGGATAGAGAATAATTTTGCCCGACTCAATTTTGGCTAAATCTAGTACATCGTTAATTAGAGAAAGTAAGTGTTCACCGCTACGATTAATAATATCCAGATTTTCTTGTTGTTCTGGAGCAAGAATTGCACGGCTCATTAATTGGCTAAAACCCAGAATCGCGTTGAGAGGAGTACGCAGTTCGTGACTCATGTTGGCGAGGAATTCGCTCTTAGCTTGATTGGCTAATTCTGCTATGTTTTTAGCTTGGTTTAATTCAAGGGTTCTTTGTTCTACTCGGTTTTCTAGTTCTTGATTGATCCGATCAAGTTGTTGATTAGTGTTGGCTAGATTGGCAAAAGATGTCTGTAGCTGTTGTGCCATCTCATTAAAGGAATGAGATAATACTCCCAATTCGATGATACCTTCAACCTTCACCTGTTGATTAAGATCGCCGACAGCGATCGCACTTGATGCCTGACTGAGCCGCAGAATTGGTCGAGTAATTAAGCGAGAAGTAATTAACCCCAACCAAACAGCTATCAATAATGCTAATAAACATAAAGCAATAGTGGTGCGGGTATTGGCATAGATTTGTACCATGAAGTCTGATTCGGGAATGGTAGTTATTACCAACCAATCCAAGCCATATTTATCTTGCCAAGGGGTTACGCGAATGAACTGATATTCTCCTTGTAATTGAAAATTTAGTTTTTGTTCGTCTTTAATTGCTTGGAAGCTACCAAACTTTTGTTGTAGATATTTAGCTGTGGCTTGAATTTGTGAATCGGAACTATTTGTAGCACTTAATCTTTTTGCTACTCCATCCACTAGGGTAAAAGGTTCTTCAGTACTAGAACTACCAATTAATAACCCATCGCGTTCGATAATGAAAGTTTTAGCTGTCGGGCTAATTTTTAATTGCTGCAAGAAATCGCTAATATTAGACAACAGCAGATCGATGCCAATAACAGCGATTAATTGGTTATTTTTGTCATAAATGGGTGTATTGATCGTAGCTGACAAGAATTCTGGTGTATCATCCCAGTTATAGACAGAACCCCAAATTGCTCTACCTGCCTGAACTGTTTCCGTATACCAAGATTCTTCCAGAGGTTTATAATCGTTGTAAACTTTCACGATTTTAGTACGATTCCCCTGACTATCTGTAGCATAAATATAATCTTTCCACTGAGTAGCAGGCGAAACCTCTTCAACCGTGACTCCTTGTCCAGGTAAATAGCTGCCAGCACCCGCAAATTCTCCTGTGGGGAGGGCATAACCTATATAGGCTAGATCTGGATAAGCTTGTAGTTGTCGCCAGAAATACTGTCCTGCTGTCTTCAAATCTTTCACATCCAATAAGCCTAAAGCGATCGCATCTAGATTAATTTGATTAATTTTTGGCGGGATTGCTAGATAATTATCAAGATGCTTAAACACTAAATTGCTACTTTGATCCATCAAGCGATCTGCGAGATCGTTAACTGCTGCTTGTCCGTTTTTAAAAGAAAAATAGCCCACTAATCCCACCGCACCAAAAACTTGCAGTACAAAAGGTAAAACTAAGACCAAACGTAGTGGTAGTCCTTTAAACTTGGGTGCGATCGTGTTGGTGGTTTTTATATTCATCTAGTTATAGGGATTGATACTAGAATTGCTAAATTACTATTCTCTAGTTAGGTTTCCCCAAGAACTTGCTTAATTAACCAATTACCAATTTTATGATGCAAACTTTGTTACAGCGGAGCGTTAAATTTTGGCGGAGTCGGATTAATCCCAAAATAGCTCCTTTAATTACCACAGTCGGTATAGTCGGATTAATTACTTGTCTATTGATTATTTATCTTGTTGCCCAAATCTCAGACGAAGTTTTAGAACAAGAGGCTTTTGCTTTTGATCGGACAATTCTGCTGTGGATTCATTCTTTTGCTAGTCCGACTCTCGATCGCATCATGCTATTGGTTACCAGCCTCAATAATCCCAATTTAGTCTCGATCATCGCTGGAGTTGCTCTAATTATGTTGCTGTGGAAACAGTGTTACTCTGAAGCTAAAATATTTGCTATTGACTGTGCTGGTGGTGTCATTCTCAGCTATGGTTTAAAGTCGGTATTTGGTAAAGCTCGCCCCGATCTTTGGCAATCGTCGATTAAGGAGATATCTTTTAGCTATCCTAGTGGTCATGCTTTAGGTTCAACGGTATTATATGGATTTTTAGCCTATTTGTTTGCCACTCGCTTTCCTCAATTCTCAGGGCTGATTTATCTGCTGGCGGTTATTTTAGTTGGTGCAATTGGTTTAAGTCGCTTATATCTGGGGGTGCATTGGCCAACTGATATTTTAGGTGGTTATGGCATTGGTTTTTTATGGCTCACTTTCTGTATCACCATGTTGAAGTTGCAGAAAATGAAACAAATACAAACTTAATTAGCGATTAAGCTTTGCTTACTGCTTACTCTACGGGGCTGTATATTTCATCATCCTGCCGTTATGTAGCCAGTTTGAACATCATCAAAACTGGCATCAGACTAATATTTTTTTAATACTGTTAACCAGAAAATCAACTTATGCGAGCAAAAATAAGAGATACAGAGATTTACTTTGATGTTGTAGGCGCAGGATTAGTGCTGGACGAAGCGCAATGGCGATCGCAACCCGTCGCCTTTATTATTCATGGTGGCCCAGGTGCGGATCACACCCTTGATAAACCCACCTTCTCTCCTCTTAGTCATAAGATACAGCTGGTCTATTTTGACCATCGGGGGCAAGGACGTTCAATGCGAGGAGCAAAAGAAACCTATACCTTGGAAAATAATGTTGAGGACATGGAGGCATTACGGCAATATCTGGGTTTAGACAAAATTGTCGTGATTGGTTCTTCCTACGGTGGCATGGTTGCTCTTTCCTATGCGATTCGTTATCCCCAGAATGTCTCTCATCTAATTGTTATCTCCACGGTTGCTGATTCCCGCTTTTTGATCCGAGCAAAGGAGATTCTTGCCCAACGCGGAACTGAGGCACAAAAGGCGATCGCCCAACGACTCTGGGACGGTACATTTGAAAATGAGGAACAACTGAAAGAATTCTTCCAGGTGATGATGCCGATGTACTCGTTCACTTACGATCCCAACTCACCTCAGCCAGCATCAAACCTCCTAATTCTCTCTCCTGATGCTCTTAATGTTGCCTTTAGTGGGTTTTTACGCTCTTACAACTTGCTAGACCAGTTACCTAAAATTACAGCCCCCACCTTGGTAATTGGCGGACGGCATGACTGGATCTGCCCACCTGAATTCTCTGAAGAAATAGCGAGTAAGATTCCCCGTGCCGACTTAAGAATCTTTGAAAACAGCGCCCATCTGATTCGGATTGACGAGCCAGAGGCTCTGAGGGATGCGATCGCGGGTTTCTTGTTCTACAACTCATAAAACTTGCTCGTACTGCAAAAATTGCAGGATGTAGAAAAAAGGTAGTAGAAAAAGCCAAAATTCAGTTTGCTTTATAACTATTTTCTACTCCTTTATGAAAATTTAAGCTGCTACTTTAATTAAGCAAAGTCATATTCAACAGTTAAATCATCAAAACTCAAATTACCTCCATTAGGTAAATCCTCAAAACCTATAATATTGTCGCCTAAGCTGCGAACATGTTCTGCTCCGTCAGAATTAGCTTCTAAGAAGGGAAAATACACCATAGGATCGTTGCTGCTAGCATCTTCTAGCTGTTCAATTGTGCCATCAATTACGATAAAGGGTGCGTAAGTTGAACCACCTACAAGCTCTGTGGTAAATTCGCTAGAAACGCCATTGACTCCATTAAGACTTATATCAGAGCGATTGGCGATCGCGGCAGCAGTGTAACCTTCATCTCCCACAGCGATCGTTTTACCTGATTCTGAGTCGAGAATATTACCCTCTGCATCCACTGCATAGAACCCGACTGTATTATTAAACCCAGCATCTCGACTTACAGTAAAGTTAATTGTGGAATCTCCAAGATCGCTAAGATCGATTAAAGGAGCAGCAACTTCGGATACTGTTGGCGCTTCTTCTGAGGGTAAGCTATCTGCATCGTTGTCGCCAGATATAGCAGTTAATCCTTGTAAGTTGAGAGCATCTGTCCCAATTTCTCCCAGGCTCAATGCCTTACCCAGAGATAGATCGACAGTATATAAAGTCCCATCGGCAACAGCAAAAGCTGCATTCTCACCATTAGGAGAAGATACAATATCAAACCCTCCTAAAGTATCTAGATCAATACCCAAATCGCCTACTGTAACTAAAGTTCCATCGTTAGGAGGGTTTTGTAACAGGAAGTCATTAAGTAGAGGATCGAGATTGTATAGCTGAGTGCTACTAGTCCCGTCAAAAGAATTAGTATAGGCAGCAGCACTAATATTAGGATTTACTCCATCATTAGAATCTCCCTCAGCAAAAGCTAAAGTACCGTCAACAGTAACTTCTCCCGTGTCTACATTAATTCTAAAATTTTGGTCATTATCTCCTACTAAACGTAAGCGATCGGCAACAGGATTGAAGTCAAATCCTGAGATAGTTCCACCCTCAAAAGGCGTATTTAAGGTACTGACGTAAGTTGCTGCACCACTATCAGCATCAATTGTATAAATATTATTGGCGGTAGTGATTCCATAAATCAAACCATCAGCCGGACGAGTATCGATACCTAGCAATATTCCATCAACTCCTGTAACTGATAGTGAATCTGTCTTGGCAGGGTTGGTAGGATCGAAAGAAACTAAAGTATTATCGTCGGTCAACGCCACCAATTGGGAGTTGAGTGCCACATCAGATATTGGAGAAATGTCTACGTTATTGCTATTGAGGGTTTCTGAATCTGCGGTAAATTGCTGCATAATAGCTGTTTGTTGAGATATTTTTTGAGTGCAAAAGCTGCCCTACCTATTTCAGACAGGACAAGTTGGATACATCAGCGGTGATGCTGATCAAGAATAATTAAAAGTTTCTAAACAATCTAAATGACGCCCCAGAGCAAATAGTATCTAGCTAATGAGCTGTTTCCTAATTTTTATTGCACTCGTTGATTAGCATCCATCAAGATTGTTTTGGTAGACACAGGTAGAATCATTTGTGACTGCCTGCATAACTAAGTACGTCTTGAGAAGGCGATCGGATTCAAATAAATATTAGGGGCGAATTATACTAAATAAATCCGTTTCAGAATAGGTTACTTAAAAAATTGAGCAGCAAGTAGCCCTCAAGGATTCCCTTCGGTCTCAAGTAACGAGTAGCAAGTATTAGTTACTCTAATTTCATCACCAAATTTTTACGCAGAAATTAAACATTACCTTTGCCAAGCGGATTTATTATTGTTATTCAGGTAAAATCGGCATTTTAACGGCTTACCTTCAAAACATATTTACCAGTACCGTTTTCATCATAGGTATTGACGATTACGTTATAAATACCATCTTCTGGAAGGGTTACGCTAAGCTGCGAATTACTATCTTCAGCACTAATATCATCATTCTCTCCAACAGTCTTACCGTTACTGTCTACTAAGGCAACAAAAGCATCAAACTCATCGCTTTCGAGGTTAATAGTCAAAGATTCCCCTGCTTGACCCTGGATTGGATAGAAATCGTATAGGCTACCATCATCATCAATAACGCGATCGCCTTCTGCCAATGTACCTTCCTCAACTTTTTCGGTAAAATCGGCAGTTTCAGTATTAATTGCCACTTCTTCAGACTGATTTGACTCTTCTGTTGCCGATGTTTCTGACTCCTGCTCGTTTTCTGCTATTTTTTTTTGTTCTTGTTCTATTTCTGATTCAGCTTGAGCAATCTGTAGATCTTCTGGATTCGGCTTGGCTTCTGGACTAGGTTGAGGCTCGTTGTTTACCCCAGGAGGCGTTGCTTGAGGCTGGGGCGGAACAGGTAAACTAGCCTCATTATTCGTTTCTGCTGCTGGGGTTTCTTCGGCTTCTACAGGTTCATCTTCTGAATTCGCATTAGCTTCTAGACTAGGTTGAGGCTCGTTGTTTACCGCAGGAGGCGTTGCTTGAGGCTGGGGCGGAACAGGTAAACTAGCCTCATTATTCGTTTCTGCTGCTGGGGTTTCTTCGGCTTCTACAGGTTCATCTTCTGAATTCGCATTAGCTTCTGGACTAGGTTGAGGCTCGTTGTTTACCCCAGGAGGCGCTGCTTGAGGATTGGGTTCGGGTTGAGAAGCTGTTACGGGCGGAACTTCAGCGACTGTCTGGTCAGGGGTGGCAGAGGCTTCGGGGGGAACTTCAGCAACATCTGGATTCTGAGGATAATCAGGGTGAACAGAATTAGAATAAGCGATCGCACATACCTTAGCGTATCTGGGATCTGGTTTACAAGCTACTCCCGTATCTTCAGCTTCGGGACTCAACAGACTTTGACGACGACGGCGATCAGGAAATAGCTCATCTACCACTAAATCCATGACAATTCCTGAAGCAGTCTTTTTACCGTAACTGAAGTATTGAATGTTATTAGAATTAGCAAAATTTTCTAACTCAGCTGTAGCAGCAGCGACGGTTTGCGAGGATTTGTCTAAAGCAGGTAAAGGCTGTTGCTGTTTTAAAGCGGCGATCGCTTCTTCTAATGCTTCTCTTCCTCTATTAGTTCTGACGGGTTTTTCTCCAGGCAGTCTTAGCCAAATGCCATCGTAATATTTTCGCTGCTGTTCTAACCACTGAGCATAGTCTTGAGGACTAGTCCTCACCCGATTAATTTCCGACAATATTTCAGGCTCTAAATCGGCGATCGTTGTATTAGCTGTATTAGCTGCTGTCTGTGTATTGTCTGGATTTGTATTGGTTTGAGCGAGAATATATCGTGGTTGGATTGCTAAAACTAAAAGGTTGATACTGATACTAAAAGTCCAAAGTTGCCAACCCGGAAAATAAACCTTAATCATCTTAGTTTTACCCATTGTATAATCTCTTTCTCGCAATTAGGTATGAGTCTATTAATACCAACGACAAGCCTATGTTAGCTCAACTTTCCTCAGCATCAAGTAGGAAATAAAGTAACAAATAGTTAGATGCGCACAATAAGGGTTAAGTTCCTGTTCTGCTCAATTTCTAGTTGGCTCTAAGGCAAAAATCGGTTTAACGCATTTTTAAGCTCTTGAATCTCTGCCTCCAGATTGCCTTGATCTACGGCACGAATCAAGCATTCTTCTAAATGCTCCTCCAAAATAATTTTAGCCACACTGGAAATTGCTCCCTTCACCGCCGCAATTTGGTTGAGGACTTCTGGACAAGGGCGATGTTCATTCACCATAGTTTTGATCCCGCGAACATGACCTTCAATCCGCGACAGACGATTAATTATTTGCCTTAAAGATTCTTCATTATGAATATGAGGTGCAATATTTGAGTTACTTAATGTGTTCTTATTAGCAGGACTCGATTGATCGATCATCTGGTTTTAAAATCTCTAAACAGTAAACAGCGCAGATTACGAATAATTGGAGGTTAACAAATGAAATACAAGGTTCAACAGCTTAACAAGTTATCAATATAAATGATATGTAATATTCTGGCAGCGAGTTTTCGATCAAGTAACTAAGTTTAATTGTTATTAATATGCAAATTGCGATTAGGCTTCGCGATCGCTAAGCTGAGCGGTCAGAATTATTTTATTGTTAGCAACTATAACTATTAAGCTAAAAGGATTAGATTTCTCGAATGCTGGAATAAAACAGCTATAACTACATTGTAAATAAGTTATGCTCAAAAAAGAACGATGCCATGATGTCTTAAAGATTACTCCTGATTCATCATCACATCGTCTCTAATTTTTGCTTAGCCAAATAAAGTTATTAAGCTATAGATAGATCGGCGAATATTTATTAATTATTAATTAAATGTCTTCGTCATCTATGGTAGAACCATCAAAACTCGCTAAATCCCTGGCTGTTTGGTCGTCTAAGATCATGTTTTCATCGTCACTAATATTTTTATATGAGCGACGTAGGTTAGATTCTGAATTAATGCTGATATCTTCTGACAAACGATAAGATTCAAAATCATCACCATAACCATAGACCGCATTACTCCGCATTCCCCCGTCTAAATCTCCACGACCCATTGGTTCATCAAGAGTATTAAATCCAGTCCCAGCGGGAATTAGACGACCAATAATTACATTTTCTTTCAACCCTCTAAGCCAATCAGACTTTCCTTCAATAGCTGCTTCAGTCAAAACTCTAGTAGTCTCTTGGAAAGAAGCCGCCGAAATAAAGCTATCAGTATTCAGAGAAGCTTTAGTAATACCTAATAATACAGGGGTGTATTGAGCAGGTGCGCCTCCAGTAATGGACATTGCCTCATTGACCTGTTCAATCTGACGCAACTCCAGCAACTCTCCAGGCAGAATAATCGTGTCTCCACCGTCGTCAACTCTGACTTTGGCAGTCATTTGCTTAACAATCACTTCGATGTGCTTATCAGAAATATCAATACCTTGACTTTGATATACAGACTGCACTTGGCGTACTAAAAATAGCTGGGCTTTTTGTAATCCAATCAAAGAAGCTTCGTAACAGCCTTTTTCTGGGAGATGATAGTTAAAGTAAGTCTCTAAAATTTCATGAGGATTAGCAGGACCATCAGTTAAAGGCTGTCCCGCCTCAACCACTTGACCGTCACTAACAATCGCATTTTGCCCAGGTTTGATGGGATAGTCACTAACCACACCATCTTCCTCAATAATTTTAATATCGACAGTTTCATTTTCTTCGTAGACTACCTGACAAACACCAGAGTTACGGCTTAAAATACAGCCTTCTTTAGGTTTACGAGCTTCCAGTAACTCTTCAATTCGTGGTAAACCTTGAATAATATCACCAGTTTTTGAACGCTCAAAGACCAGTAGTACTAAGTTATCACCACGCTGTACCAGGTCACCATGATCGATATGCAGTACAGCACCTTGAGACACACGGTAAGGACGAGTATGACGCAAGACTACCGTAGTTTTTCCTGCTTGCTCGTTAATATTGATTACCTGACCTGAATTTTCTAGAGTCACTCCTTCAGTCAGCTTGCTGCCAGAAACCATGAGGTCACCTTTTTTGAAGCTACATTCGCTCTGAGGGATATCTAATTCGTGAGTGACTACATCACTGTCCCGCACAATTAAGATACGGCGAATTGCCTCAGAGCCTTCACGAATCCCCTGAACTTCTCCCTCTGATTTACACAGAATTTCTGTCCGAGCAATAGTTGCTCCCTTGACAATTTCTTCACCGTCTTCAACTAGTACTCTAGTTTGAATCTCACCGCTATGGGGATCTACATCAGTATCTCTTCTAAGAACTAACGATTCTAAGATTACCATTTGCAGTCTTTGAGTATCAGGATTATCCTCGTCAGGCTGTAGCTCAATATCCGCACTAAGATTAGCAACAATATCACTAGCTTCGGTAGTGTCAATTTCCAAGACTAACTGAGTACTCAACAGGGATAAACTGTTTACCGACTTGACTCGTTCGCCATCTTTGTAGAAGAGTCTCTGTACAGAGCGCAATTCGATTTGACGACCATCATCTTGATTAATTGACGCTTGAGAAGGAATTGAAGGTCTATCGGCTACAGGAAATTCTTTGACAGGACGTAAAATCAAGGCTATACCTTCAGTAGTTTCCACCACTTCACCATATCGAAGCTCTTGGGTAATAACTCCTGGTAATACTTCCGTCCCAGGCTGAATTAACTGTTCGTGCCATTCGTTTTTAGGATCATCTATTTGATGAATTTCTCCTGGCTTAATGATGATTTCTCGCAGAATATCGTTTTTCTGCACTACTTCGGCAATACCTGAAGATTGACAGAAAACATCTTTAACAACTTCTGCTCCCGCTTCAACAAACTCGCCATCTTCAACGATTAAAAGAGAAATATCTTTGTTGACTTCATGGCTTTCTTCAGGAATCCAAAGTAAAGTTCCACCCTGTTCTATTTCATACCCTTGCTTACGATTTCCTTTGCCGACAGTGATCCCACCGTACTTGATGATACCTCCTGTTTCAGTTTTATAAAAATCGTCAATTAGTTCGGCAACAACCTGCTTATTCTGTACTTTTGTGCCAGGAGCAGTTTTAAGTAAGAACTTGAGATCGTCAGCAGTGGTGATAATATACTGTTCGCGACCACCATCACTTTCCACCCTAACTTTTGCCTGGTCAAGAGATACTGAAGCAGTCACAATCTCAATTTCACGGCTATCGCGAATCATTCTAACTACACCACCGTTGGCAGCAGTCAGTCTAGTCTGCGCCAGGAGATCACCTGGTTTTACCCTGTCGCCGTTTTTAACCAAAGCTTCTGCACCAGGAAGTAAATTATATACTTCTCCTGATAACACCCACAGCAGACCGCCTCTTTGGGCAATTCGGGTAGTATTGCCTTGACGATCTTTCTTATCTTCAGGTATTAAGTCAGCAAAAAGAATTTCTCCTGCCAAATCAGAACTTACATCCTTGGCAGCTTTTTCAGTTGATTTTTGTACTTTAGCCATTGCTACTTCAACTAGTAACTGACCTTTTTTGACTTCTTCTCCATTCTTGACATAGATTAAAGAGCCAGCAGTCAACGCGGTGTTCACAGTTTTTCCCTTGTGAGGAACTAGCTTAATATCACCAATAGTTTCTACTTGGTTTCTTTCGTCCCCGTGACGAGTACGGATTTGACGAGTGCTTAAACCGTCGCCAAATTCAACTTTTCCATCGGCTTTGGCTCTAATCTGACGAGCTACTTCTCCTGTAAACACCCCTCCAGTGTGGAAGGTGCGCATAGTTAACTGAGTTCCAGGTTCACCAATAGATTGGGCGGCAATAATTCCTACCGCTTCCCCCATGTCAACCATGTGTCCATGAGCGAGACTCCAACCATAGCACTGTTGACAAACTGAACGAGCAGCTTCGCAAGTAAGAGGGGAACGTACCATCACTTCTTCGACGCGATCGCCAATTTTAATGGCTAAATCCTGATCGATCGCTTGATTGCGGGTGGCGATTACTTCCCCTGTTTGATCATCGATCGCGTCACTAGCTAAGACTCGACCCAAAAGGCGATCGGAAAGATTGATTAAAGTGCGATCGCCATCTTTCATGGCTTTCAGACTAATACTGCGTTGAGTTCCACAGTCTACTTCTCGCACGATTACGTCCTGGGAAACGTCCACTAAACGACGAGTCAAGTACCCAGAGTCAGCGGTTCTTAAGGCAGTATCTACCAGACCTTTGCGCGCACCGTAAGAGGAAATAATATATTCGGTTACGGTCAATCCTTCACGGAAATTAGTTTTAATTGGTAAGTCAATAATCTCTCCTTGAGGATCGGCCATCAAACCACGCATTCCCACCAGTTGACGCACCTGAGATAAATTACCTCGCGCACCGCTAAACGCCATCATATAAACGGAATTGAGGGGGTCGGTCTCACGAAAGTTGGTGACTACCTCATCCTTGAGATTTTCTGAAGTGCTGTTCCAAGTATCAATTACTTTTTGGAAACGTTCTACCTCAGTAATTTCTCCTCTAGCATAGCGTGCTTCCGTTTCTCTAATTTCTCCTTCGGCAGCTTCTAACAGTTCTGCTTTAATAGGTGGTACTTTTAAGTCATCAACGCTGATAGAAACCCCTGCTATCGTCGCATAGCGAAATCCTAATTCTTTTAAAGAATCAGCTACAGTCGCACTATGAGCCGAGCCATATTCAGTGAAGGCTGATGCCATCAGTTTTTTCAAACGACCCTTATCAACGATGTGGTTATAAAATTTCATTTTGTGGTTTTTCTTCTAGCTACTAAAACGTTGTAATTTGAGGCTGACAAGCTTTTTTATACTGCTGCGGACAGGGCATCTTGTACAGTCTTGTTATAAATAATGCGACCCACGGTAGTATTTATGTATTGAGAAATTTGTTCTCCTTCAGGGGATCTCCTCACAAATCTTTCGCGGTAATATTCGATTTTGCTGCCGTCACCCAAGTCTTCTGCTTCGATTACCTCCGTATCAGGGTTTTCTGTAACTACTTCTCCTTCGTAACGCAACCAAACACGAGCATGAAGATCTATCTGTCCCTGTTCATAGGCTTTAATCGCATCATCTAAATTGCCGAAACGACGACCTGTTCCCCTAACTGCTTTTGGATCTTCGGCGGTCAGATAATAGCAGCCTAAAACCATATCTTGAGATGGCGCTACAATAGGTCTACCTGTTGCGGGAGACAAGATATTATGGCAAGCCAGCATCAACAATCTAGCTTCAGCTTGAGCTTCTAAAGATAGAGGAACGTGAACCGCCATTTGATCGCCGTCGAAGTCAGCGTTAAAAGCAGGGCAAACCAAGGGATGAAGTTGAATTGCTCTTCCCTCTACCAAAATTGGTTCAAATGCTTGAATACCCAAACGGTGTAGAGTTGGTGCTCGGTTGAGCATGACGGGATGTCCCGCAATAACCTCTTTTAAAACTTCATAGACGCTGGAATCGTTGCGCTGGATCAGTTTTTTGGCCGCCTTAATGTTATTAACCATGCCGCTATTAATTAGGCGATGAATAACGAAGGGCTGAAACAGTTCGATCGCCATTTCCCTGGGCAACCCACATTGATAGATCTTCAGCTTTGGCCCGACGACAATTACCGAACGTCCAGAGTAGTCTACCCGTTTGCCCAGTAAGTTCTGACGAAAACGCCCCTGTTTTCCTTCAATAATGTCTGATAAAGATTTTAGAGGACGATTATTTGCTCCCACCACAGTACGACCACGACGACCATTATCGATTAGAGCATCCACTGCTTCTTGCAACATCCGTTTCTCGTTGCGGACAATAATCTCAGGCGCGAGGATCTCTTGCAGTCTGGCTAGACGATTATTACGGTTAATTACCCGACGATAGAGATCATTAAGATCAGAAGTAGCAAAACGACCACCATCTAGCTGCACCATCGGGCGCAAATCTGGCGGAATCACAGGAATGGCATTTAGCACCATCCATTCTGGGCGAGAACCTGTGGCGACAAAGTTATCAATAACCCGTAAACGTTTAATTAGCTTGGCTCTTTTCTGTCCTTTGGCATCGGCAATTTGCTCTCGCAGTTTTTCCGCTTCTTCTTCTAAAGCAACTTCTTCTAAAAGCCTTTGTACTGCTTCTGCACCAATACCAACTTCCACCCCAACTAGTTCAGAATCTTCACTATAAAGCTGGTCTTCAATTTCAATCCATTGATCTTCGGTGAGCAGTTGTTTAGCCGAGAGATTTCCCGCATTACCAGGATCGAGAACTACATAGGCGTTAAAGTACACTACCTGCTCCACATCTCGCAGAGGCATATCTAACAAGATGCTTAAATAACTAGGAATACCCTTAAGATACCAAACGTGAGTTACGGGGGCTGCTAATTTAATGTAGCCCATACGATGACGACGCACCCGTGACTCGGTTACTTCCACACCACAGCGTTCGCAAACAATACCACGATGGCGCACGCGCTTATACTTACCGCAATGGCACTCCCAGTCTTTAGCAGGACCAAAAATACGTTCACAAAATAAACCATCCATTTCTGGTTTAAGGGTACGGTAATTAATGGTTTCAGGCTTGGTCACCTCCCCGACTAACTGACCGTTGGGCAAGGTTCTTTCTCCCCACTGGCGAATTCGCTCTGAAGATGCAATACCGATTTTGACGTAATCGAATCTTTGTTCTATTTGATTTCTCATTGTTAATTAAAAATTTAAGAATTAGGAGGAATTAATTATTGCTTGACCAGAAATGAAGGTATCAGAAGCATTGTCACTGTCCTTATCCTTCATCCCTTATGGTTTATCCTGTGTAATTAGACTTCTTCAGTTAATTCCTCTCTTTGCAAAGATTCGTAAGTAGGTCGGTTAGGAGTGCGACGAGGGGTATCTGCCATCAAATCGACTTCTACGTCGCGACTACTACCATCTTCTTGCGCCTCTAGCTTGTGTACTGCTATATCCAGTCCCAAAGACTGTAGTTCGCGCATCAATACTTTGAAGGATTCTGGAGTTCCTGGGCGAGGAATGGGTTTTCCTTTAACAATTGAGTTTAGGGCCTCGTTACGTCCTTGCATATCATCAGACTTAACTGTTAGCAACTCTTGCAGAGTATAGGCTGCACCATAAGCTTCCAATGCCCATACCTCCATCTCTCCAAAACGTTGTCCACCCTGCTGTGCTTTACCACCCAAAGGCTGTTGGGTTACCAACGAGTAAGGTCCTGTAGAACGAGCGTGAATCTTGTCATCTACTAGGTGAACCAGCTTGAGCATGTATGCTTTGCCTATGGTCACAGGACGAGCAAACTTTTCTCCTGTACGTCCATCAAAGACCTGAATTTTCCCTGGATTTTCTTCATCATAAACCCAAGATTTGCCTGGCTTGCGGGCTGCATCCTGAATCTTGCCGTGTACAGTTTCTCTTGATGCTTCCTTGCCATACATCTCATCAAAAGGCATCATTTTAAAGCGAGTAGCCAGGTTTTCACCTGCCCAGCCCAAAAGACATTCGAATACTTGTCCTACGTTCATTCGTGAAGGCACACCTAGAGGATTTAAGGCAATATCAATTGGTGTACCGTCGGGTAGATAGGGCATATCTTCAATCGGCAAGATGCGGGAGATAATCCCTTTATTACCGTGACGACCAGCCATTTTATCTCCTACCTGAATCTTGCGTTTTTGAGCAACGTAGATCCGCACCACCATATTAGCGCCAGGAGGCAGTTCATCCCCCTGCTCTCTAGTGAAAACTCGAACATCAACTACGCGCCCTTTTTCTCCGTTAGGCACTCTTAAGGAATTATCCCGTACGTCTCTAGCTTTTTCACCAAAAATTGCTCTGAGCAGCTTTTCTTCAGGAGGCTGATCTGATTCTCCTTTGGGGGTTACTTTCCCTACTAGGATCTCACCTGCTTCTACCCAAGCCCCAATATGGATAATGCCTCGTTCATCTAAATTACGTAGAGCATCTTCCCCAACATTAGGAATTTCGCGGGTAATTTCTTCTGGTCCTAATTTTGTTTGTCGAGCTTCAATTTCAAACTTCTCAACGTGAATACTGGTGTAGACATCGTCATACACGAGACGCTCACTAATTAGAATGGCATCTTCGTAATTGTAGCCTTCCCAAGGCATATAAGCGATCAGCACATTTTGCCCGAGTGCTAATTCCCCTCCTTCTGTGGATGAACCATCTGCTAGTACTTGACCAGGAACTACATCTTCTCCTGCATACACTAGAGGACGCTGGTTTAAACAGGTATCTTGGTTAGAGCGCTGATACTTTTGCAGCTTATAAACAATTTCTTCTCCAGGTTGGGGAGCATATAAGCCGTTATTGCCTTCTTCAACTCTAACTCGCACAACTTCTGCATCTACGTAAGTAACAATACCGTGAGTACGCGAAACTACTACCATTCCAGAGTCACGGGCTGCTTGAGCCTCTAGCCCCGTACCCACCAAAGGACGTTCAGGACGCAGCAACGGCACTGCTTGACGCTGCATGTTAGAACCCATTAGGGCGCGGTTAGCATCATCATGTTCGAGGAAGGGAATTAGACTAGTTGCTACCGAAACAATTTGTACAGGGGAAATTGCCACATAATCTACTTCTTCAGGATCGCAGGTGGAAAATTCCTGGCGATAACGAATAGCGATAGTTTCACCCAGGATATAGCCATCATCATCGGTAGCTACGTCTCCAGGAGCAACTCTCATATCGTCTTCTTCATCAGCAGTGAGATAGACGGCATCTTCATTTTTCAAGACTCGACCGCTCTCGACACGATAATAAGGAGTAGAAATAAAGCCATAGGAATTAACACGGGCATAGGTTGCCAGGGAACCAATTAAACCAGCGTTTGGACCTTCAGGAGTTTCTACAGGGCAAATTCGACCATACTGAGTAGGGTGAATATCTCGCACGGCAAAACCTGCTCTTTCTCTAGTTAAGCCACCAGGACCTAAAGCCGAAAGGCGACGTTTATGAGTCAACTCGGCTAAAGGATTGGTTTGATCCATAAACTGAGATAGCTGAGATGAACCAAAAAATTCTTTGATGGCTGCAACCAAAGGCTTGGGATTAACCAGTGCGGCGGGAGTCAAACTATTGGCTTCACTAACCGTCATTCTCTCGCGAATAATGCGCTCTAAACGGTTTAAGCCGACGCGGACTTGGTTTTGTAATAACTCTCCAACCGATCGCACTCGGCGATTTCCCAAGTGGTCAATGTCATCGGTACTACCACCATCGAATTCAAGGTTAATTAGGTAAGCTACTGCTGCTAGTATATCCGTAGTAGTTAATACTCTAGTGGTATCGGGAACGGTTAGGCGTAACTTTTTATTCAGTTTGTAACGACCAACTCTGCCCAAGTCGTAACGTTTGGAATCAAAAAAGCGAGACTCTAATAATTGTTGTCCACCGCTTACCGTAGGAGGTTCCCCTGGACGTAATTTACGATACAGCTCTAGTAGCGCTTCTTCTTCACTAGGATTACCTTCTTTGTCTAAAGTCTTTTGATAAAAATCGGGGTGACGAATACCGTCTAGGATCTCGTTATCGCTTAAGCCGATCGCTTTAAGTAAAACCTGAGCTGAAAGTTTACGAGTCTTATCAATTCTGACCCAAACTAAACCATTTTTGTCCGTCTCAAACTTCAGCCATGCACCACGATTAGGAATCAAAGAAGCAGAGTAGGTACGGCGACCATTCTTATCAGTTTCTGATTTATAGTAAACTCCAGGCGATCGCACAATTTGATTAACGATAACTCGTTCTGCGCCATTAATAATGAATGTTCCGCGATCTGTCATTAAGGGAAGATCGCCCACAAAAACTTCCATTTCCTTAATTTCGCCACTTTCTTTGTCAATTAGGCGAGTAGGAACATATACCTGCACATTATAGGTACTATCACGACGTTTTGCTTCTTCCATCGAGTACTTTGGTTCTTTAAGCCGATAGTTCTCCCCCATAAAATGCAGTTCAAACTTACCCGTATAGTCAGTAATTGGGGAAAAGCTATTAAGCTCCTCAATTAATCCCTCTTCCAGAAACCAACGAAAGCTAGAACGTTGAATCTCAATTAAGTCTGGTAGCAGATTGTAAGTCAAATTAGTCATGAAGATGATAGTTGTACGATGTTTTACTGGTTCGGCTAGTCAACAAAGATAGCGTTAGAGAAAAATTTGCTTGATTGTTTTATTATTTAGTTTTTAATTGGATGCCAAATAACCGACAGGCATTAGCAGTGGTCTGTTCGGCAATGATTTCTAAAGAAGTCTCCCGTAGTTGAGCAATATACTTGGCTACGTATAGCACGTAGGCAGGCTCGTTAGTTTCACCTCTTTTGGGAACTGGAGCTAGAAAAGGACAGTCTGTTTCAATTAATAAGCGATCGCTAGGAACCATTTTGGCTGCTGCTTGAACCTGTTTAGCATTTTTAAAAGTTACAATTCCGCTGTAGCTGATATAAAACCCCAGATCGAGAAACCATTGGGTTTCTATTTCATTCCCCCCCCAACAGTGCATCACTCCTTTGAGCGAACCTTCCTGATGGCAAAAATCTGTTAATACTTCTTTTAGTTTAGCTGCTGCATCGCGACAATGGATAATCACGGGAAGATCCAGCTTTTTCGCTATGCTTAGTTGTTCTTGTAGAGCTACAATCTGCTGTTGTTGATTGTCGGCTTTATAGAAATCCAATCCAGTTTCGCCAATCGCCACTACTCGACGATCAGAAGCTGCCTGAGTTTCAATCTCATTCGCCGTATTATCATGCCACTTATGAACATCCAAAGGATGTAAACCCACCGCAAACGATAATTCAGGGAAACGATCTGCAATAGACTGTATTCCCTGAAATTCCATTGGCTCGACACATGAATGTACGAGATGAGCTACACCTGCTTCCTGCCAGCGTTGCCTTAACGAGGTTAAATTCCCCTGAAAAACATCAAAATTGATGTGAACATGGGTATCTATTAACTGCATTTATACCTGGTGTATTGCTTGGTTATTTTGCTTATTTTTGAGAGAGAGCCTGAAAAAGCAATTATTTTTGATCTTAATTCTCAAGATCAAAATAATTTTAGATTTTATCTTGGTATATTAAGCTAGTTTTAGACCGCAGTTGCCTGCTTTAAAACCCTGGCAATACGAGATTTTTTTCTCGCACCGTTATTTCGATGCAACACTTTACGTTTTACAGCTTTATCAATTTTGCTGTAAGCTTCGGACATAGCATTATTAACCACTTCCATGTTTTCAGAAGTTGGTTCGGCTGTGTAAGCTTCTACCGCGCTAAAATACTTTTTAGTCAGAGTTTTAAGGGAAGACTTGTATGTCTTATTGCGTAGACGGTTGCGCTCTGCTGTTTTGATCCGTTTGATTGCCGATTTAGAGTTAGCCACAGTTTTTTAAACAGAAATTGCTGGTTAAGTAATTAATTCTGGAATTACACATAGAATTGGATTTTAAAGTCTAGCAAGTATTTCCACTTAATGTCAAGTTGTTTTAAAAACTTGATTGATAGCGCTCAACTAAGAATTGACGATGAAATTCGCGTTAAGCTAGGACAAGAGTGGCTTTCTTACTGTAAAGATTCATATAATAAATTAGAAGTAAAAGTTTACTTCTGTGTAAAAGCTCAAATGGATATGGGGATCTCGATGCTGCGAATAATTGATGATCGGCAAACTGAGGCACAAACAGAAATAAAACGAATCAGCGATCGCAACAATGGTGATGACGTTCAGCCCAAAGAAGCAGTTGTTCGGGAAATTGTTGCCAACGTCAAGCAAAATGGCGATCGCGCTTTGTTAGAATACACTGAAAAATTTGATCGACAAATTTACACTGCCGATCAGCTAAGAGTTAGAGGCTCAGAGCTAGACGCTGCTTATCAACAAATATCCAAAGATTTACTGAGTGCAATTCAGATCGCCTGCCAAAAAATTGAAGCTTTTCATCGTCAGCGAGTTCCTAAATCCTGGGTACAGTTTGAAGAAGACGATGTGGTTTTAGGTAAGCGTTATACCCCTGTAGATCGAGCAGGGCTGTATGTGCCTGGGGGAAGGGCAGCATACCCTAGCACTGTTTTAATGAATGCTATCCCTGCCAAGGTAGCCCAAGTTCCCCGCATAGTAATGGTTACGCCCCCTGGTCAGGATGGAAAAATTAATCCCGCAGTATTAGTGGCTGCACAAGAAGCGGGAGTAGAAGAAATTTACCGAGTTGGTGGGGCGCAGGCAGTTAGCGCACTGGCTTATGGAACTCAAACCATTCCCAAAGTGGATGTAATCACCGGTCCTGGCAATATTTACGTTACCCTCGCTAAGAAAATGGTTTATGGGACAGTAGGGATAGATTCTTTAGCAGGACCTTCGGAGGTGCTGGTGATTGCCGACGAACAGGCTAATCCAGTCTATGTGGCTGCGGATCTACTAGCTCAAGCAGAACACGATCCGATGGCTGCCGCTATTTTAATTACCACTAGTAAAGAATTAGCTCAAAAAGTACAGCATGAAGTTACTTATCAGCTAGCCGAGCATCCACGCAAAATTTTAACGGAAAAAGCGATCGCTAATTATGGTTTGATCGTTGTTGTAGACTCCCTAGCAGAAGCAGCAGAATTGTCTAACTTGTTTGCTCCCGAACATTTAGAACTAGAAGTAGCAGAACCGTGGGACTTAATTGAGCAAATTCGTCACGCGGGGGCAATATTTATTGGCAACTCGACTCCAGAAGCAACTGGAGATTATTTAGCAGGACCAAATCATACTTTACCAACATCAGGAGCAGCTCGTTATGCTTCAGCTTTAGGAGTAGAAACTTTTATGAAGCATTCTAGCTTGATTCAATATTCAGCAACTGCTTTGAAAAAAATGTCTAGCACTATTCAAATTCTAGCTCAGGCAGAAGGCTTGCCCTCCCATGCTAATTCAGTCAAGTTTAGGACTGAATAAAATCTTTTAATGAATTTTAATTAAATTGATCAGTTAAATTAATCAGTTGAATTTTTACTATGTCTTTAGCAGAAGAAACCGAATTATCTTTAATAAAAGTTAAGTTACGCCATAATTCGGCTATTTTTGTCGCTAGCCAAAATAAATCTGTTATAATTCAAAATCGATAAACCAGTAACTTGGAGAGGTGGCTGAGCGGTTGAAAGCGGCTCCCTGCTAAGGAGTTATGGGGTGTAAACTTCATCGGGGGTTCGAATCCCCCCCTCTCCGTTCTAGATAGATGCTTGGCTTCAAAGCTTTTCATCTCACAAAAAAATTGTGATTAGTATAGATTTGCTCATCATCGCTCCGCACTCAGAGTAATTACATTTTTACTTTCATTTTTACTTTGATGTTGCTCAAGCTACTTATAAGTAAAAATACTGATTGACTTAAGTAGAAGCACATAAATTATTGATCGAGCGCTGCATTAACTTTGTCAGAGACAAACAGGTTTGATGTTTCTGCTTCACTAACCGATCTATCAGATAATTGTGCATAAATATTGTGATTAGACGTGAACTTTAACTAGGCTTTAAATAATCAAAGTGTTTTGATTAACTTTAGATTAGTTAAGCGTAAAAATACTTCAAAAGTTAAAAATCAGTATTATTCTAAGTAATAATATTTAAATGGAAATACTGAAAGGAACTTTTAAGGTTTATGCTCGATCCTATATTTTCTCCAAAACGTTTAAACGCAGTCATCATTGAACCCAATAGGCAACAGGGAAGACAGCTATATCAGCTGATTAAGACTCAAAGAGCAAACCTCAATGTGATTCTGTTAGATAATTCAGAGCAGGTTTTCTCCCTGATGTACGGAGAAATGAATATCGATCTACTATTTTTTGATATCGAATCAGAATCAGATACTGATAATCTAGCGCTATTTAAGGCGATCGCGCCTGAAAGTAGTATTATTCATTGGAGTGACTATCGACATCCAGAAGTAATTGAGCTGTTGTACTCCCTGGGGGTAAATTCTTTTTGTACCAAAGAAAGTGATGCTGAAGTTGTGTTGGAGGCAATAGATCTAGCCATCAGCTATCCTCATTCTCTCTATTTAGATCAGAAACTATATAAATGTCTACCCTTGCTACAAAGCTAGGACTGTAAAAACCAGCGATAATATAAGTTATTTCTGCTTATAAATTATCATCATGAGCGATCTGCCAGATCTATTTGCCGAACACAAAAACAGACTAAGCGAACTAATCACCAAATATCGCGATCGCGTTGACTTTTTGACCATTCGTTTAGAACAAGCAGCAGAAACTAATATTCTCTTGCGCCAAAGTAAAATCGAAACCCTGAGTGAAAGCATTGCTTTAGGTGGACAGGTGAGAGCTTGTTATCGTGGAGGTTGGGGATTTTCGGCATTTGACGATTTGAACAGTCTGGTAGAGAGAATTGAAGAAGCGATCGCTGCTGCAAAAATAGTCGGCGACTCCGAAACAATCTTAGCAACCGTTGAGCCAATTCAAACAGTTTGTCATGTTCCCCTCAAAGGGAGCGATCCCAGACATGTATCCTTAGCGGATAAAAAAGCCCTATGCGATCGCTACGATGAGCTACTGCGGGGCTATCATGACTGTCTGACTACTACTACCGTTAGCTATGGGGATAGCTCTCAAAGGATAATTCTGGCCACTTCTGAAGGGAGTTTAATTGAGCAATCCTGGTCAGATATGGAAATGCGCTTTTCGGCAACAGCAAGAAAGGATGATGCGCTTCAAACAGGCAGGGAAACGACAGGCTCGCGTCAAGGTTATGAAGATCTGACTAACCTAGATCAACAGGTAATTAGTGCAGCCCAAAGAGCCGTAGCTGCTCTATCTTTACCCAAAATTAAGGGCGATATTTATACCGTCGTGATTGACCCAATTTTAACTGGATTGTTTGTTCACGAAGCTTTTGGGCATCTATCGGAAGCAGATATGGTCTATGAAAATCCCGACTTATTAGAAGTGATGAGCATGGGTAAGCGTTTTGGTCCACCAGAACTACAAATTTTTGATGGTGCTGTACCAATGGCATCAGAAGATAATTATGTTCATCGCGGCAGCTACTTTTACGATGATGAGGGAACTCCCGCCACTACTACTCAGTTAATTAAAGATGGGGTTTTAGTGGGTAGACTTCATTCGCGAGAAACTGCGGGCAAACTGGAAGAAGCACCCACAGGCAATGCTCGTTGTTTAGACTACCATCATTCTCCTATTGTGCGCATGACTAATACCTGGATTGCTAGAGGCAAAACTCCTGTCCAAAATTTAATTAAAGATGTTAACGAAGGCGTATACGCTCGCAATTGGCTAGGAGGGATGACTAACGGTGAAATGTTTACCTTTAGCGCAGGGGAAGCCTGGATGATTCGTCAGGGTGAATTAGCCGAACCAGTCAAGGATGTAACTCTTTCAGGCAATGTCTTCAAAACCTTAGCAAATATTGAAGCGATCGGTGATGATTTTTATTGGGACGAGTCTGGCGGTTGTGGCAAAGGAGGGCAATCAGGGCTAGCTGTTGGTTGTGGAGGACCTAGTCTGAGAATTAAAGAGGTGACAATTGGCGGGAATTCTGATTAGGAATTGGTATTAAGACAGAAAAAAACCCAGTTTTGTAACTAGGTTCTGGAGCAAGATTATGATAATTGGCTAGCCATGAGGCGATTTTGCAGCTAGCCTAATTAAAAAATTTAGCAGTGTTTTAATTAAATGCTGTATTGTTACTGTTTAACTCTAGAATTTATCATCCTCTTAATAAAGCCTAGCAACAACAGTATATTTACTAGAGTTTAGTTTTTTGTCTAGCTTTCAACTTTGTCAGAATTCAGGTGGCAATTTGAAGAAATTCTGTTAAACAGTCATTCCCAGGATCAATGCTGCCAACTCACAAAATCCTTCTCCTGCCGACTGACTAGTTACATAAGCAGGTAAATACTTGAGGCGATCGCAATATTGAACGACATTAGCTACTCCCACGGACAGGGGAAATTCTGCTTGATTAAACATCGACTCGTCATTAGGACTATCGCCAATAGTGACTATTTCTGTTGCTTTTAGATGGGGAAAACATTGCGGGATGATTTTATTTAAGCCATGGGCTTTATCCTGGTAGATTGGTTTAATATGACACTGAATTGTGCTGTAGGTAAAACCATAACCCTGGGACTGACAAACAAGTTCAATTTGTTCTAATTCAAGAGGATTCAAGTTCTCGACTTCAAACGTCCAGTCGGTCATACGGAAGCAATTATCTAATGACTCTCTAATTTGCGGAAATTTCCGCTCAAGTAGTTGAAAAACTCTTTGTAATTGCTGGCGATGCTGAATAACATTTAGATCACTAATCAAATGTGGCTGTGGATCGTGATTCCAGTAAACTAAACCGCCGTTTTCAGCGATCGCTCCCACCACAGGTAAATAAGTGGCGATCGCTTGTACCCATCCTGCCGATCTTCCTGTAGTAATTAAAACATCAATCCCCGCAGCTGATAATTTAGTTAGGACTTGTAATAATTTAGCATCAAACTTTTCTCCCTGAGTTAAAGTTCCATCCATATCTGTGGCGATTAAACGGATATTCTGCCAATGATAACTATTAATAGATTTAAGCTTAGTCTGATTCATAAATTAGGTAAGTCGCAATCTATAGCCGTACAACATTAAGTTAGGACATATTAAAGTTATTTATGCTCATAAGTAACAAGTAACAAGTAATGCTTGTCCTCATACAGGTGCGTATCGCTATACAAGGTATTGGATGTTAGGCTGGCTATTTTGTCAACATTTTGGGAAAATTTCACAGTAAAATTATCACCAATGCTAAATATGCTTATGGAATCAATTTATTAGTTAAGGCAACTGCACCACTAATGATTTTTGCTAACGCTGAAGGTGCTTCTAAAGGTAGATTATGTCCCCCAGAAACAACAACTTTAACGGCATTAGGCATTGCTTCCTCTTGTTTATTTAGATCTTCCTGCCGATTGAAATTGCTTTTGTCGCCATAGACTAAAGTAATTGGTACTTTAATTTTTTGTAAGAGTTTTAAATAGCGCGATCGCCCGATCCCGTTTAAACTAATTCCTGCTCTAGTTCGTAATAAGGGTTCCCAGCGCCACCTTACGCCACCTTGACAGGGTTCGGTAATTCTTTCTGCTAACAACATTGCCAAAGCAGGAGAAATCGCAGGGGTTGCTTTGCGTAGACGCTCGGCAGCGGTTTTTATATCGGGGAAGACGGGATGTTCGGGAGGCGATGCCATCGAATTTAGCTGATTAGTTAAGGCAGTGGTTGGATCGTCGTTTTCTTCGGCAGTAGGCAGAATAGTTTCAACTAAGACAATATTTCTAATCGTTTGGGGTCTAATTGTCGCAAATATTGCCCCTAAGACTGAACCGAGGGAGTGACCTACCAGAATAAACGCTTTACCTGCTAAAATCTCGACAATAGCGTCGATATCTCCTAAAAAGTCAATTAGATTATAAGAACCACCCTTGCCGACGCGATCGCTTCTACCATGTCCGCGTAAGTCTGGGGCAATTACCCGATAACCTTTTTGAGCAAGGCGAATAGCCACTTCTGACCAGGCTGCACCCTGTTCTAAAATGCCGTGTAGGCAGAGGACTAGCGGCCCTTCTTCAGGTCCCCAGGTACATAAACAGATTTTTAAACCTCGAATAGTAATCAGGGTTTCTTCCATCAAAAGATCGACGACATCGGTACAGGCTTGATTAGGCAGTTCATATTTAAGCTCCTGGGCTAGCTGCTGAGTATAAGTGCCTAAAGCGTTCGGTAGCTTGATGCCTTTCCAGGCTTCTGCTAACTGAGCATCAATAGTTTGATGCTTGAGGAAGTTGGGATCTCCTAAAGACATGGCGGTTTCGCTCACGCCATCGGTCATGCGATCGCCCTGATAGGGAGTTAATACCGCAGCATCAAAAGGAATTTCTAGAAATTCACAAATGCCTTTGAGTACTGACTGGGGTTTACTTACTAAGTCTTCGTAATAAACTAGGTGATAGCGTTGAGGGTCAATCTCTTCAGCTAAGTTGAGAATATTTTGATTACTTTCGCGCCAGATTAATTCTGCTAGCTGATAAGGATCGCCTTCGCCAGAACCCACCAGCTTATCCATCCGCATTCTGGCAAAAGATTCAATTACGGAATAAGGATGACGCACTAAATGGATATATTTAGCCCCCTCAAAGATGTCTTCTGCCTTGTCTAACGTCTCGCGGTTGCTGGCGTAGGTTGGAGATTTATCGACCAACAAGCGATCGACCGCTAGCTGCTGTAGTTGTTGATAAACTTCTTTGACGCTGACGTTTTCGGCGAGCAACTCATCTACTAACTTCTGACTTTGGGCTGCATCAATATTCTTTAATGCCATGAAAGCTCGTTTTAATCCTTCCCCAAGCTGGGATACTCCTAATTCCTGCGATCGCTCTACCATGTTATCAAAAGGCAGCAGATGCAGTTCAGGAGGAGAACAGAGAAGAGGATGTCCTGCCAGCATAACTCGTAGTAAAGTCGATCCAGAACGAGGACTAGAAAGAATAAAAGCTGCTGGAGCTAGTTTTTCCCTGACTAGATTGCGTTTGGGCTGAGAAACTGCTATGGCGCTTTTGCTTGCCATTTCATGAGCTTGAGCAAATTCTTTAGCTAGATATTCTGCCAGATGATTAATTTGGGGACGCTCATAGAATTCTCGGGGATAAAGAACCAACTGCAAATCTGTTTTAAGCTGGTTAATGGCTTCCATTACCATCAAAGAATCCATCCCCAGATCTAGCAAACTATCATTAATCGATAATTTAGCGGGTTCAAGCTGAAGAATTTCAGCGATCGCCGTTTGGAGATATTGAGTTAGATAGGCAGGGCGTTGGACAGGAGAAGTTGCCAATAAATCTTGGAAAATTTGTTTATTTTCTGGTTTTTCTGTGGGAATAACTAGCTCAGAGAAATAATTGGACTGCTGTAAATAGTCAAACTTCTGGCTTAATACTTGCCAGTCAGCATCAATTACTCCTATCTGAGTTGCTTTACTATTAAGTAACTGCTCTAAAGCTGCTAATCCAGCAGCAGGATCGATTAGATTTAAGCCCTTAATCTGAAAGCCTTGCTCAACCGCCATGCCGCTATTTGCCCAAGCACCCCAGTTGATACTTAGGGCGGGTAAATTTAGACTATGACGATAACGCGCGATCGCATCTAAACCTGCATTAGCGACAGTATAGTTACTTTGTCCTGGTGAACCAATCAAAGCAGCAACAGAGGAAAAGAGAACAAAGAAATCTAGCTCCAGATCTTGAGTTGCTTGGTGTAGATTCCAAGCCCCTACTACTTTGGGAGCAATTACCTGATGGAAACTAGACCAAGTTTGATTCTCTAGTAAGCCATCACTTAGTACTCCCGCAGCGTGAATAATTCCCTTGATCGGGCAGTCTAAGTCAGCAGCGTCAAAGATATTTTTAAGGGCTTGATAGTCAGTAATATCGGCTTGAACAGTCTTAACGGTAACCCCTTGCTGTTCTAAATTGGCGATCGCCTGTTGAGCCAACTCTGAAGGCTGACTTTTACCCATGAGAATTAAATGCTTGCCACCTCGATCTGCGAGCAGTTGAGCCACCTTCAAACCTAATGAACCTAATCCACCTGTAATTAGGTAAGCACCTCGGGAACTTAATTCTAAAGATTGACTCAAGTCAGAAATTACTCCGCCGTAAGACGATGGAGCCTTCTTACGAAGCTTGCTCAACGGGGGAAACCCCCGCAACGCAACTTCGCGCTGCTCTGAGCGTTGGTCTATATCTGTTGTAGTTTGCAAGCGGGGAACATAAAGCCGATCTTGTCGTATTGCTAGACGATCCTCTTGGTTTGTTTGAGTAACAACCTGGATTAACAGATCGACTTCATGGTTACTTGACCGTTGGTCAAGATCGATAATGCCACCCCAAGATTCAGGATGTTCGACGGCGATCGCACTTGCCAAACCCCATAGACAGCTTGAAGCAATGCTAGTGATATCTAATTCATTTTCTATTTTTTGATGTCCTTTAGTAGCCAGCCAGATTGGTGCAGCCACAGAATTTGCTGTTGCAGTTTGCAACAGATTTAAGATATTGGTACAGTGCTGCTGTTGATAGTTAGTAATTGCGTTGATAGTTGGCTGCTGAGGCAGATCTAAGCCAGCCAGATAAATAATCTTGTCAATGTTGGGATACTGATTAAATATCTGCGTGAACTTGTCTTCATCAAGATGGCGATCGCTAATTACTAAACAATCCTGCTGTTGATTATTTAATTTAACCTTAAGCTGTTCACCCAAATGCTCGCTGGCGAAAATTAGCCAGAACTTACCTGTAATTAACTGGGAATTTAGTTTAGTTGGGTATTCTTGCCATTGAATCTGATAAAAATCAGTGGTTGAAACCCGCTCTGGGGAAGGTAAATAAACCTCTTGGCTGTTGCTGTTGGCTGTTTTCGCTAACCAATAGCTTTGTCTTTGGAAGGGATAAGTTGGCAGAGCAACTTTTTGCAGATTCATACCCTGAGCTACATTCTGCCAATTGATGTCTATACCGCTAAGATAAAGTGAACTTAAACTCTGTAATACTTGCTGCCAATCTTTCTTTTTGGGGCGTAAGCTTGGTAACCAAATGTTGGTTTGACCAGCAACAGATATATTAGAACGTCCCATGCTAATGAGAATTGGTTTTGAGCCAATTTCTAAAAAGATATTACATTCTGCCTGTAAAGTTTTCATCCCTTCAGCAAAACGCACGGGAGCAACTACATGATTGATCCAATATTCAGCAGTGGCAATTTCAGCGGTAGCTAAATTTCCTGTCACGTTAGAAATTAATTTTCCTTGGGGTGGATAATATTCTACCGACTCGGCAATCTTGCTAAATTCTGGCAAAATTGGCTGCATCAACGGAGAATGAAAAGCATGAGATACTTTCAATTGCTTAGTTTTGATCCCCAAAGAATCAAACTTACTCACCACTTCGGCAACTGCGGTTTGCTCTCCAGAAATGACAATACTTTGGTCAGTATTAATAGCAGCGATCGCTATTTTGGTAGCAAAAGGTGCAATGATTGATTTGACTGTATCCTCGTCTGTCAACACTGCAAACATATCTCCTTGGGGCAAGTTCTGCATGAGCTTCCCGCGCATTGCCACTAGCTTGAGGGCATCTGCTAAACTGAATACCCCCGCGATCGTCGCTGCCACATATTCACCGACACTATGACCAATTAAGGCTGTGGGTTTAATACCCCAGTCGATCCACATCTGCGTCAAGGCGTATTCTAAGGCAAAAATTGCTGGTTGAGTATAGGCTGTCTCGTTTAACCAAGATGAGGGATGAGGGCTAGTGGATGAAGGATATTCGGCAAATAAGATTTCCAGCAGAGAATGTTCTAAATAGGCGTGCAGAATGTTGGCACAGCGATCTATAGCTGCTTTAAAGACTGGCTGAGTTTGATATAGCTCATAGCCCATGTTTACATACTGAGAGCCTTGTCCTGTAAAGAGCAAGGCGACTTGATTATCATTGTCGGTATGACCCACCGCAATTGCTTTAGCTGATCGCTGGGTAAGAAAATTTGCCAGCTGTTCTTGAAGCTGAGTTTTTGTCTTAACTGCGATCGCCAAACGATGATTAAAATGCGTTCTGCCAACATTCGCCGTGTAGCAAATATCAGCTAAGTTAGAATCGGCATCGCTCTTCAGATAATTTTGATAACTCAAAACTAAATCTTTGAGAGCAGGTTCAGTTTTGGCCGATAGAGTTAATATGTGCCATGAGCGTTGTGGTGATTCAGCCTTGTTTTTCTCAGCGATGCCTGTCTGCCCCATTCCTAAGACAACATGGGCATTTGTACCACCAAAGCCGAAGGAACTAACCCCAGCATATCTCGCCCCACCATTCCAAGGCTGTAGTTTTTGAGGAATAGTAATTTTGCTGTCTGCCAAATCAATTAACGGATTTAGCTGGTGAAAGTGCAGATTAGGGGGAATCGCCTCATGCTGTAGACAAAGCACTGCTTTAATCAACCCCGCAATCCCAGCTGCTGCCTCTAGATGCCCGATATTAGTTTTCAGCGAACCCAGATAACAAGATTCTGACCTTGCCCCTAAAACAGCCTTGAGAGAATTAACCTCAATGGGATCACCCAAAGATGTCCCCGTACCGTGAGATTCAATGTAGCTCACCTCGTCAGGAGATATATTGGCATTAGCCAAAGCCTGACGAATTACCGCCTGTTGCGACAAACCATTAGGAGCAGTCAAACCGTTACTCCGACCGTCTTGATTGATCGCCGAACCTTTAATTACTGCTAAAATACGATCCCCATCTCGTTGAGCATCTGCCAAACGCTTGAGGATCACTACCCCACAGCCTTCCCCACGGACATAACCGTCCGCTTCAGCATCAAAGGTCTTACAACGCCCATTCTCCGCCATCATCCCTGCCATTTCAAAGGTTTGGCTGAGTTCAGGAGATAAGATCAAATTAACTCCAGCAGCGATCGCGCGATCGCATTCTCCTGTTTTCAAACTCTGACTAGCTAAGTGTAACGCCACCAAAGAGGAAGAACAAGCGGTATCGACTGCTAGAGAAGGACCTTTGAGGTCAAATATATAAGACAGACGATTGGCAGCGATGCTATGAGCATTCCCTGTACCTAAATAAGCATCTACATCTGTCCCATAGTGAAACCTCAGTTGGGAATAATCACTGCTGCTGATGCCAATAAACACCCCTGTGTTGCTTCCCGCCAAGTCATTGCCCGCTATAGCTGCATCTTCTAAAGCTGACCAACTTACTTCTAAAAGCAATCTTTGCTGAGGATCGATACTTTGCGCTTCACGGGGAGTAATCCCAAAAAACTGCGGATCGAATCGATCTACTCCCTCAATAAAACCGCCCCAGCCCGAGCCTGACCAGCGATCGCCTACTGTACTAATCCGATCCTGTCCATCCCGCAATAGCTGCCAAAATTCTTCTGGATTATTCGCCCCAGGAAAACGACACCCAATCCCAATGATGGCAATAGCCGATTCCTCTATTCTGCCTTGT
>NZ_PVWF01000015.1 GCF_003003995.1 Pleurocapsa sp. CCALA 161
ATTCGACTTTTGATGCATTACTTAAGATTTAAACGAGTCCCTATTTTTACTTAATCCACCTTTTATTCAGCAACGCCCTGTCAAAAAGATATTTTAGAGCAGGCAAATATTCAGGCAAAGGAAGCGATCGCACAGCTTTTAAATAGTACTGGACATCAGCAGATTCAAGTTAATACTGCGCCTGCTGTCTGTGACATTACGAGAAAATAAATCATTGTTTGAGCAACTAATTAAACCAGTTTATTTAAATTATTTTCTGGGAATTGGGCTGGGAATTCAGATTAATTAAGCTAATTATGTGAGACTATATAATAATTGAGCGACTAATTTAAGTATTTTTACTCCTTACATTTTTGAAAATTATCAATGATAATTAAGTCAAAAATTTTCACTTTGGCTTGTTAATAATGTCAGCAAACATAGTTACTTGGTATTGGATCATCTGCTTGATGGTCTTTGTCTATTGGTTTAGCCTTTTTTACTCAGATTACAGCACCTCTAAACTCGATCTAATTTCTTGGTGTGTTCTGTTGATTGCGTCTTTATTTTGGCCAATTGTTTTACCCGTATCTAGCTGGGAATTAAGCCGCAAAAGTTTGCATAATATTTTGTTATAGCTGGGGTTCAATTCTTGTTTGAGGAAGCTCTGGAGCAATATTGCCTCGATTGGTTTTTGGCTGCAATTTAGGATCTACCTTGACTTGGTACCCCATGTGTTCGAATTGTTCAACAAACTCTGTGGCACTATATTTTTGGTTAGATTTATTCGATTTAACAGTGGCTTGCTGCCTTAATTTTTTGAGCTTGGCTTTTCTACCCATAATATTTTATATATTTGATCGCAATTCACGGACAAAATCTGTTGGCTTAATTTTTAATCGGTAAAGTTTATGTGGCAGTAAGCAGATTACGGCACTACATTTACAGTGTAGCTTAATTTAAAAGGCGCAAAGCTCTGATCTTTAGCTGTACCGCTGATTTCTAGCTCGTATGCTCCCCCCTGGGGAAAGGTTATTTTTGCACCAGGTATTTCCCGATATTTTTCTACATTAATAGGGATTAATGCAGGTTCAAATAAAGGTGTGGCATCATTAGCGCGAGGAGTGCGATATACCCGAAGAATACAGTGACATTGGGACAAGGGAATGCTGTTTCCACCACGACGAGTTAAAGCAAACCAGGCTGTGGTTGGTTGATTTACCTGGGGATTATGATTAGGTTCAATGTGAAATGTTGCAGCTACCTCTTCAGATACTTCAACATTATGGGCGATCGCTGGTATCGAAGCGAAAGTTAACAGAGATATGATAGTAACAATTTTAAACTGGTTTAAAAAAAACATCTTATTGTATCTTAATTATATTTAGCTTTAGAACTCACAGGGTTGTGATGAGATATACGGAAAACGAACTATTAAGTAGTATTGACAATTTGAGTGATCTCAAAAATGGTGGTGTTGCTGAGATTAGTATTTAATTTTAAGCTTTATCTAACCTTTTAAGAATTAATTATCTAAAAATACTAACTGTTTTAATTACTAATTATTATTAATAGTTTGTTACTTATCTACTAGACAGAAGTTGTAAAATATTTTACAGTTATGTAGTGATTTGTTTAGGTTAAATTGGTGATGCAGCTCATTATAAGCTTGATTGCAATTTGAATTGTTAGGGTTTGATTGGTTGTGTAGCAATTTGAAGTTACTTAACTACTATTCAAATTTTTAGGACTCAAATAAGATTGCTATAGGTTCGTATTTTTTACTTAGTAATCATTCCAGCTCAAAATATATGTATTTTTATTAATCAACATTTATTATAATTATTCAAGCTCAGGGTATATTCGTGATTAAGATACTAGTAGTAGACGATCAAAACTTCACCAGGCAAGCTTTGCAAACAATTCTCGAAAATGAGCCAGATTTTCAAGTGGTGGAGAAAGCTACTAGTGGGGTCGAAGCAATTAAGTATTTAGAGCAAAATAGGGTTGATATTACCATTGTCGATTTAGAAATGCCTGAGATGGACGGTTTAAGCCTAACTAAAATACTTAGTGAACGTTTTCCTGAAACTAAAGCAATCATCCTCAGTAGTCATGACCATGAAGATCAGATCAACTCTGCAGTAGAGGCAGGTGCAAGAGGTTATCTGCTAAAAAATACCTCAGCTCAAGAAATTGGGGATACGATTCGTGCTGTACAGCGAGGTTATTTTCAACTTGGACCAGGATTATTTGAAAAGCTATTGTCCCATTTAATTAAAGAAAAAGAACAGGCTGCCGAGAACTTAATCGACTTACACAGTAAGTATGCGCGATCGCTCGTCGAGTTAGAGCAAAAGGTTTTAGCACAAAATGAAGCCTCAAGGAAAGAAATGTATCAAGAGTTAGAGCTTCAGATACTTAATATCAAACAAGATTTTCGCTTAGGATTAGGCAATTTCCAGTCGCAGGTAAGTCAGCAGTTACAAACTGGAATTGAAGCTGCAAGCTCTCAAATAAACCGTTCTGCACCAGATATGTATAAGGTGGAGATGCAGATTGACCATCGTAATTTGGAACAGCAAAGGTATATTAACACTCTCTTTGCAGGTAATAAACAAGCTCTTAGAAAACTGGAAAATCAAATTTACATATTGCGCTATTTTGTGACCTTTCTCAGCATTATTTTTTTTATCGTGGGCGTAAGTGTTCTGGTTTTCAATTAAAATAGGATTTGTTTAAAGATTTATTGGCAATGCGATCCGCGTAGGCTTTGCCTAATTGCAATTTAGTGACTCAAGATTTTGCTACTTGTTTCGGTAATCCCTACAAGACTAATTAATTTAATAATTTAGATAATGTTTTTTAGCACTCACTACTGAAGAGTGCTAAATTTGCAAATGAAAGTAGCGAGACGGAAAAGAAAATCCTATGGCGAAGATTGTTTCGTTTAATGAAGAGTCAAGACGAGCATTGGAAAGAGGTGTAAATGCCCTAGCCAATGCGGTGAAAATTACATTGGGACCAAAAGGTCGTAACGTTCTATTAGAAAAGCAGTTTGGCGCACCGCAAATTGTCAATGATGGAATTACCGTCGCCAAAGAAATTGAATTAGAAGATCCCTTAGAAAATACTGGCGCGAGATTAATTCGGGAAGTAGCCTCTAAAACTAAAGATAATGCAGGGGATGGAACAACTACCGCCACCGTCATTGCCCAAGCACTAATTAAGGAAGGTTTAAAAAACGTGGCCGCAGGAGCTAATCCTGTAGCCTTAAAAAAAGGTTTAGATAAAGCTACTGCCTTTTTAATCAAGGAAATTGCTGCTGTTGCCCAACCTGTGGCGGGAGATGCGATCGCTCAGGTAGCTACTGTTTCTTCAGGTAATGATGAAGAAGTGGGTAAAATGATTGCTCAGGCAATGGATAAAGTTACTAAAGATGGTGTAATTACCGTTGAAGAATCCAAATCCTTGGCAACTGAGTTAGATGTAGTAGAAGGGATGCAGATCGATCGCGGATATATCTCACCTTATTTTGTTACCGATCAAGAACGACAGCTCGTTGAATTTGAAAGTGCGGTGATTTTGATTACCGATAAAAAAATTAGCGCGATCGCCGATTTAGTTCCCATACTAGAAAAAGTGGCTCGTGAGGGTAAACCTTTATTAGTAATTGCCGAAGATCTTGAGGGTGAAGCTTTAGCTACTTTGGTAGTCAATAAAGCTAGAGGAGTTCTTAATGTTGCTGCGATTAAAGCTCCTGGCTTTGGCGATCGCCGTAAACAAATGCTCCAGGATATTGCCGTCTTAACAGGTGGTCAGCTAATTTCTGAAGAAGTTGGTTTAAGTCTTGATAAGATTGATACCGATATGCTGGGAACTGCTGACAAAATTGTCATCGATAAAGAAAATACCACGATTGTCTCTGGTTCTGGCAATAGTGCTGATATCAAAAAAAGAGTTGAGCAGCTACGTAAACAGTTAGCAGAAACAGACTCTGACTATGATCAGGAAAAACTACAGGAACGGATTGCTAAATTAGCAGGTGGCGTTGCTGTAATTAAAGTAGGTGCAGCTACCGAAACTGAGCTAAAAGATCGTAAGTTACGTATTGAAGACGCTCTAAATGCTACCAAAGCAGCCGTTGAGGAAGGTATTGTTCCTGGTGGTGGCACAACTTTGATTCACTTAGCTCAAAAACTAGCTGAATTTAAAAACACCCTTAAAGATGTGGAAGAGCAAGTAGCTGCCGATATTTTTGCCAAAGCTCTAGAAGCTCCATTGTGTCAGCTAGCTAACAATGCGGGGGTAGAAGGCTCTGTCGTAGTTGAAAAAGTGAAAGAAACCGATTTTAACGTTGGTTACAACGCGTTGACTGGTGAATTTGTCGACATGATTGCAGGAGGAATCATCGATCCTGCTAAAGTAGTTCGTTACGCAGTTCAAAATGCTTCCTCTATTGCTGGCATGGTATTGACTACCGAAGCCTTGGTGGTAGAAAAACCCGAACCCGAAGCTGCTGCACCTGGTGGTATGCCTGGGGGCATGGGCGGTATGGGTGGCATGGGTGGCATGGGTGGTATGGGCGGTATGCCTGGAATGGGCATGATGTAATGCCCGCTACTCTATCTAATTAGATGAGTCACAAGTTTAATAATTTAATATTTTGAGGTAGTTCTTTGGATTAGACTACCTCTTTTTTTGTAGGTAAAGTAAAAACAATAATAATCCTCTATGAAGAGAATTTCCTTGAAAAATGAAGATTAGATAAAATTACAGACATTTCCTTTAAAATTTAGAAAATGCTTGGGGTAAATACTAGCTTGTTTGAATGGTAAATTTTCAATCTCAGTCAATTAACTTAAGTAAAATTATTTATATATTTTTTAACTAGCTAATGTTAAAGCTATTTCTAAATCTTTTTTCCAGCGAAGCCAAGTCAACGCAGACGGCTATCGTTAAGTCTGATGTCTCCAAATGGGAGGCGCAAATTGCTCAAGCGGATACTTTCTGGGAACAAGGAAAAATAAGCGAAGCTGTGGCAATTTATGATTTAGCAATTGAACAACATCCTCACCTGCCAGAAATTAAGCAGCGTTTGGCAGGGCGTATGAAGCACCAGATAGATCTTGCCATCGCTTACCAAAAATTAGCTATCAGTTTAAAAAAACAGGGCAAAATTGAACAAGCAGCTAATTACTATCGTCAAGCAATTAGTCTTAAAGCCCTAACAGGAAATACTAAAAATCAATTATTAGGTTCTCATGTTGCTCCTGTCAAAAAACCGCCAATTCCTGTTGCTAGTTTAAAGGAAGCTGCCTTTTCTTTTCAGCCCTTGACTAACAATTTGGCGATCGCTAGAGTGAGATCGCTATCCCCAAGCTTGCCTAACCTTGAAGCAGTAGTTGACCCCACTCCAAGTTTTTCGCCCCGCATTAAGGCAATTAATCCTGAACAGGCAAAACAAATAGATTGGGAAACGGCACAGGTTTACTTCCAAAAAGCACTAGACCATCTTGAAAAGCAAGAATGGGAACAGTCAGCATTAGCTTGTAAACAAGCCACGCAAATCATGCCTAAGATGGCAGAAGCATATAAAATTTGGGGTAATGCTCTCCAAAGAATGGGTCAAACTGGAGAAGCCATGGCTTGCTATGCTAGAGCGGTAGAGGTGAAACCTAACTTAGCTGATGTATACGCGGGTATTGCCGATATTTATGCTCAACAATTAAAATGGCAGCAGGCAATCAAGCATTATCAAAAAGCGATTATTATCAAGCCCAGTGCCAAAACCCATCGCAAACTAGCGGCAATCTGGGAAGAAGTTGGTGAAACTGAGAAAGCAGAGTTTAGTCTTGATCGGGCTTCAGAATTGGAGTTATCTGACAGCTCAACTAGCAACACCCCCAATTCAGAATTAGTAGCAATCAACCACAATAATATTGAAGAGGCTGTAGCGTCTTATTGTCAGGCAGCAAGGCAGTTGGAGCAAAATAACCAGTGGCAACTAGCAGCAAAATACTATCGGCAAGCTGTCAACTTAAGTATGTCACGCCCTGCTTTAGCTGCGTCTAAATCAACTCACAATCAGCCAGAGTTATCTCAAATACCTTCGTTTTCACAGCAGCCTCAAACAAAAGATGTTTTCAGTCAATTAGACAAAGCAATTCAACGTTATCATCAGCAAGCAAAGTTGCAGCCTAGCTCTCCTAAAATTTTTACAGATCTTGGCAATCTTTACGCTAAAAAAAATAAGTTCTCTGAAGCGATCGCCTGCTATCATCAAGCGATTAAGTTAAACCTTAAATATCCTAATGCACACCTAGGTTTAGCCAGAACTTTACTCAAAGCTGGCAAGCAGCAAGAATTTGTTAAGGAGATGCAGCTAGCTTTGGCTTTACAGCCCAATATTGGCACGGCAATAGATCGATTCTCTCTGGCAGATGCCTTGGTTGAGCAGAATCAAGAACAACAGGCAACTGGTTTTTATCATCAGGTAATAACTCTCGATCCTACATTTTCTTCTTCATATCATCGTTTAAGCGATCTTTTAAGTAGGCAAGGAAAACACGAACAGGCGATCGCATTGTTAGAACAAGGAATTAGGCAAAATCCACATAATCCCGAATCATATTATTTATTGGCCCTTCAATGGGAAAAGCTGGAAAATTGGGACAAGGCGGTCAAAACTTATAGTCAAGTACTGCAAATAGAGCCTCAATATCCTGAAGCATCGAAAAAGTTAAATCATGCTTTAGCGCAAAAACTGAAGCGTAATCTTCAAATGCAAAATAAATCTAATCAATAAAAAAGATTTTTATAAATTAATGTCGGGCTGAAAACTCATGCGTCTTGTACCTTGAGATGAAAGCCCGACCAGGAAACAAACATCCGAAGGATACCGCTTAAATCGAGAACTTGAACTTAAAATCAAAATCTGAAATAATACAATAACTACAAATGAAAGAGTCCGTTCTGATACATGGCATCCCAACAGGGAAAGAGGAATTGTAAGCGACGACGGGTAGCTCCCTTACAGAGGCGTAACAACGATATTGTAGTCGAACCATGAAAACTTAAAGTTAGAGGTTCTGTCGAAGAATACGTCCGACAGGTAAAAACTTTAGCGTGAGCGTAAAAAACTCTAATTCTCTCTTCTACCTTTGGGTCGGAAGAGCAGGGCGTGACACCACGCGGTGTGGCAACTTTGGTTGTCTTGTCAATCGTCCGAACGTAACGCATCATTTGGTGTAGTTACAAGCTGCATCCGCTTGTCGGTGCAGTAATTGACTATTAGTTCCAGCTAGCCCTAACCTTATATAGATGCTCGTTAATCTAAAAATTAATAATTTTGCTCTAGTTGATTCCTTAGAACTTAATTTAGACAATGGATTAAACGTTTTGACTGGGGAAACAGGAGCGGGTAAATCGATTATTCTTGACGCGATTGACATGGTGTTGGGAGGGAAAGCAAATAGCCGTATGATTCGCACAGGTAGCGATCGCTCGACGATTGAAGCTACTTTCCAAATTAATCCTAGTTTGAGTGCTTGGCTCGCGGCGCAGGAGATCGATCCTCTAGAGGAAGATACTTTAGTTTGCAGTCGCGAGATTGTGATTAATAAGACTAATTTGCGCTCCCGCAGTCGCGTCAACGGAGTGTTGGTAAATCTGCCGTTAATGTCTCAATTGCGATCGCGGTTGGTGGAAATTACCGCCCAGGGTCAAACGGTCAACTTATTAATTGCCGAACAGCAACGGCATTTATTAGATGCTTATGGTGGCAAGGGGATAGGTAAGCAGTTAACTCTAGTTGCTCAAGCTTATGAGGCAACCCAGCAGGCAAAGCGAGAATTAAATAAGCGGATTCAGTCGGAACAGGAATTATTGCAACGACAAGATTTAATTAAGTTTCAACTTAAGGATTTAGACGAAGCAGAATTGAGGGATGAGCATGAATTAGATGAACTAGAGCAAGAACGGGATCGCTTATCTCATGTGGTTGAGCTACAGCAATTGGGTAATCAAGCTTATAAACTGCTTTATGAAGGAGACGATGATGCACCAGCAGGGGCGGATCTATTGGGTCAGGCGGAATCTTGTTTAATGGAGATGGTGGAATATGATTCTGAGTTAAACCCGATTTTAGAAATGGTGCAGTCAGGATTAGTGCAGATTGTTGAAGCAGGGCAGCAAATCAATGGCTACAGCGAGGGATTGGAGGCTGATCCAGAGAGGTTAGAAGAGATTGAAGCCAGAATTAGGC
Organism: Pleurocapsa sp. CCALA 161; assembly: GCF_003003995.1. Classification (GTDB taxonomy): domain Bacteria; phylum Cyanobacteriota; class Cyanobacteriia; order Cyanobacteriales; family Xenococcaceae; genus Waterburya. The sequence continues at coordinate 8,246 of NZ_PVWF01000015.1, forward strand.
AGTTAAAGAGTATTTGTCGCAAATATGGCCCAGATTTAAGTGATGCGATCGCTCTTTACGAACAGCTACAGTCTGAATTGGCTCTAATTACTGGGGGTGGACAATCCATTGCCACTTTGGAATCAGCATATCAAGAGGCTTTGGCACAGCTTACTACAGCATCTAAGCAACTCACTCAACTTAGGCAAAAGGCAGCAACTAAATTAGAAAAGCAGCTAGTCAAAGAATTGAAACCCCTGGCGATGGATAAGGTGGTGTTTGAATGTCGTTTGATTGAATGTTCGCCAACGGCAATGGGTGCAGACAGGATCGTATTTTACTTTAGCCCCAATGCGGGAGAAGAGATTCAGCCCCTCTCCGTCATTGCTTCGGGGGGAGAAATGAGCCGTTTTCTTTTGGCATTAAAAGCCTGTTTTTCGGGGGCAGAAGAAAGTTATGGGACTTTAATCTTTGATGAAATTGATGCGGGAGTATCGGGAAAAGTGGCTCAAGCGATCGCCGAAAAACTCCACCAACTTGGTCAACAGCATCAGGTGTTGTGTGTCACTCACCAGCCACTAATTGCTGCGATGGCAAACGGGCATTTCAAAGTCGAAAAAACCATTATTGAAGAGGGTAGCAAATCTCCAGGACAAAATGGTAATAGCCTGGTGGATATTCGCACAGTGGTTAGAGTTAAAGCTTTAGCTAATCATCAGGTACGAGCAGAAGAGTTAGCTCAAATTACAGGAGGACATTCCGCCGAAGATGCGATCGCCTTTGCTGAGTCTTTATTAACTAAAGCTGCTAGGTATCGCGCTACTCAAGGGCAGTAGGTAGTAGGTAGTAGGTAGTAGGTAGTAGGTAGTAGATATTAGTAAAAAAATGTCCTAACATTGTCTAGTTTTACTATAAAAGCTTTTTTCAGCCGAGGGTAAAACCAGTCAATCTAAACCTAGCTGATCCATCCCGAACATTCTAACTTGTAACCAATACAGGGCAAGAAGAAAGATTAATTACGCGGTTGGTGACGCTCTCCGCAGCAGCTTCTTCATCGATTAAGCCTAAACCCCGACAACTCATAATAATCAAGTCGGCATTGATTTCATCGGCAACATCACAGATAGTAAAAGCGGGTAAGCCTTCTCTTTCCAAAGTTTCGGCAGAGATTCCCTGATTAGCAAAAAATAATTTGGCTTCTTGCAGCAGTTTTGCTACCTGCGTTTCTGAACTCATCACGCCATCCTCTTTGGTTTCGACTACAGAAAGAATAGTTAGTCTACTTTGATGAGTTTTAACCATATCCGCCGTCAGTTGAATTCCTTTGCGCGCTTCTCTACTTAATTCGATGGGGAATAAAATATTTCTGAACATAAAAAAATATTAATACTAGGTAATGATACTGCTGCAATGAATCATTGTGTCAGAAAAGCCTCTGCTGATTCAGAAAATTTACCAATTTTAATTATTAATGCCAGTATTAATCTCAGTTTAGCTCTACTTACGGCTTAAGCGATCGCCTTGGCGACAAATTAAGTCATAATCACAATAACGACAGGCTTGACGATCTAGATCGGGGGCAATGGGATAATGTCCTAGGCTCAAATGATTTTTTACCTGTTGGGCAAAAGCGGCTAATTCGGCAGGATCTTTTTGCGGACGACTAATGGTTTTTTGTTTAGTCAGAGAATAGTAGGCTGCTGTGTCAATCACTGCTTCGGGGTATCGCTGGGAGATCGCATCTTGATAGACTGCTAGTTGAATATCTAGATTAGCTTTGCCTGTGGCATCTTTGACCCCAGCGGGAGTTGCTCCACTAGTTTTGTAATCAATTATAGTTAAACCTGTGGGAGTGCGATCGATTCTGTCTACCTGTCCTTTGATCTGCAAACCATGCCACTCCATTGCAAACTTAGTTTCAGTCGCCATTACTTCTCTGGCTGGAGGTAGAAATTCGACGCTAGCAAGGTTAAGGGCAAGCAAGTTTAAATGTTCTTGGCGCTGAAATTTCCATCCTGATAATTCAGTCAGTTTTAATTCCTGTTCGCTAGTCGCAAAGGCTTGGGCTAATTGTTCTTGATTAAATTGAGCTAAGTCGCTAGCGGTTTTAATCCCCGTCAAAGCTAATTCTAGACAACGATGGTAGAGATTCCCCCGCATGGCAGCCACGAGATCTGATTCTGCTTCAATTAATTCTTTTAGCCTCAGTAAGCGCCTACTAAACCATTTAAAGGGACATTGCCCCAGTTGGGTTAATTGAGAAGCACTGAAAATTTTACTTTGGGGATCGATACTAATACCGATGACACCATCATACTGATCGGGCGCGATCGCACTTTCTCGATTATTCTCTACTTTTAAGGCATGAGCAATTTCTGGCATTAACCATGAGCTATCTGACTGCCATAAATTTGGTTGGCGCAGATATAGCTGACGCGCTTGCTCGATACTTGCTATGGGCAAATTCTCGACTGGACTTGGTTTTAAGCCTAAACATGCTAAATAAGGACTTGCGATCACACAATTGCGTTCAATTAATTCAGGATAAGAAAAGCTAATTTGCTCCGTCGGCACATTTAACAGATTGTAAAAATCAAAAGTTTCTTTTGAAGCAAGCTCTACCGCTGTTGATATATTTAACCCCTGTTTAGCTAACTGCTTACGATGATGAAAATCTAAAATAGGATCATCGGCGATCGCTGCTGGCAAAATCCCCGCACCACAACCTAAGATAAATACATAGGAATAATGCGTTCCTAATATAGATGTGGGGCAATGTAGCTCAATTCCTCCCTGCCCAGGTTGAACAGGAATAGTCAATAAAGCTAATATTTCGCTAATTTCCTGGCAAAAAGCCTGTTTACTAGAATGATGCGATCCATTTTTGCTTAATTCTTTTAATCCTGACTGTAATCGATAGTAAGCTAATATTTCTCGCGCCCAAGATTTGGCATTTTCTAAAACATTCCAAGCCGACAAGATTTCTAATAGACGATTAACCCAATTGCGAGGATGACTAGTTTTCAAATCGAGCAGGCTTAAATCTACTCCTAACTCCTGCCAAGCATTCAAGCCTTGAGGATGGGTTTCTCTAGCTCGTTTCCAGATCTGAGCCGAGAGATACTTAGCTAAAGGGTGAGACAGTAATTTAGCCGTTGCTTCAAAAGGAAAGTTATCTCGAACAACCTCCAGCAATAGCTCGATCCAAGCACCCAGACGAGTTTGCTGCAAAGGAACTTCATAGGATAACTGCACTGATAAACTGTATTCCCAGGCAAGATTAATTAAAGTCTCTCCATATAACTGTGGTTCTCTTGTCACCAAGACAATATCTTGAGCAGCAACCCCTTGAGACTGCAAAACTTTGGCTTGAGTTAATACACTTCTTACTTCTTGTTCTAAATTAGGATAAACATTTAACTTGACTCTTGAAGGCAGAAGCGACGTCTGTTGAAAATCTCTAAAACACTGTCTTAGCTGATGATTAATTGCTGTAATATTTGCTGACTTACCCGCTAATAATTCCCATCCCTGAGACTGCAACCAACTTAAAGCCTGGTAATTTTGAGGATATAAATCATCTAAGGGTAATACTAAAATACTATCTTGTTTGGCGATCGCATTAATTAACGCTAATTCATCTTGCCCAGGAGTAAAATAACCATAAAAAACATAGGCTTTCTGGTAAGCAATATGAATCGCACCCTGCCAATATAACTCTGCTGCATCAACGCGTTTAACTTGTCGCAACTGGTGGCGATAAGCAGCAGCCAGATTACCCAACTGCTGAATCCGTGGCTCTAAACTTGTCTGTAGTTTCGTCAACTCAACGCCACTACGAAACAGCTCTTTAATTGTGCCTAAAAAAGCTTTCGCTGTTCCTTCAATATCATTAGTATCAACTACTTCCCGCACCGCATTTTGCAATAAACGCCGACTTAATAGCGCTGAAGCAACTCCCATACCCCGATGACGAACAATATTTTGGGTCAAACTTTCTAAACTGTAGTGGGGTACTTTCAGATAAGAAGCGATCGCTTTACTGGGTGTAATTACCTGAAACCTATACTCAGAAGATACGGTAGAAGGAACTTCAGGTAAGATATATCTGCCCATAATTTAAATAAAAATTAAATAATAAAAGCTGTTGAACCAGTAACAGGAGAATCTTTTTTCCTTCAGTTTTTTCACACTAAGATTGCCTACTAGCATTAGTGTGGAATGGTTTGAAGTGTTTATCTTGGTAATTTTTGCCATTTTCAGTATTTAGATTAATTCTAATGGAGGTATAGTTATAAATTTTAACCAGGCATTAGGTTTACAGTGATCTTGCCTATGCACGGTTGATCGCTGCTACTTCACAGGAAGTATTGAGGCTGTTAGGGATTATTATGCGAGTGGGAATTTAGTGGTGAGGATTGTAGAAATTAAGTAACTATAATTGATTGATCGCTTCTGAAAAAAATAGGGAACTATACGCATAGTGTCATAAATAGTTCAAGCGGTAAAAAGTGAATCAATTACAGATAAGTAAAGAACGTTGGTTGTACGAACGATTAAAAAAAGAAAATCCTAGTGCAAACCCCCAATTTTCCTTTGATGCTACCTGCAATTGGCTTCGAGCTATTGCTCTATTGTGCGAAATTAATAGCTTTGAAAAAATTCAACTTTCGGAATTTTATAAATCTGTTCAGCGTCGAACGGTAAATAGAACTGCCGACACATTGGTTTTTGAACAAGCATTTATGAGTTTTCATAACCTGGCAGGACTCGAAGCAATAAAGATAAATCAAGACTACCACTGTAATCTAATTCAGTCGGCAATAATAAATTGGTATTACGGAATTTACTTTGCAGCTAGTGCGATGATTACTGCTGGCGATGGCTCTTATCCTCAAGACCATGCAAGCACCGCCAATGCTTGGACTCAACACTTTGTAATTACCAAGAAAATTGTTTACCCATTTAATCTGTACTTACCAACTTTGGTAGAAAAAGAATATAAGGTCGAAGTAGAAAAACTTCGGCAAGGAAACGCATCTTCAGTGCATGAGTCACCAATCGATGAAGGTTCTGCTCATAGCGTTTGTATATCCTTTTTAAAAGGCTCTGCGGATTGGTACAGAGAAAAAAAACAAACCGAAATTCTCAAATGTACAGAGTTTCAAAACAAAGGATTTACTAACTTTCGGAAGCTTGAAGCTCGAAAAATAAGAGATTATCGTCTACAAAAGAAAAAAGTTAGTTTTCTTCATCAGGCGTTTCGCTTTCGAGGAAAAGCTAATTACCGCGATGCCATCTATCTCTCATACGGTGAAAAGCGAGAACAAGAAATTACTAATCTAATAGAAGATTTGTACTTTACATTACATTGTTTTCTCAGCATGGCATCGCACTATTGTTCTAAACGTGTAGAAAGACAAACTTGGTTACAGTTTTCCCAAGACATAGAAAAAAATAAGCTTGTATCTACATCTACTATACTTTTTCAAGTGTAAAAAGAATTAAATAAAATGCAAACTACAGTTCAATTTTTTCCAGTTCGCGATCGGCAATTGTCCATAGTTCACTTAATACACTATTTGTGTTCCACTGATAAGCTCCTAGTAAAAACATCGTGTAATCATCTTGTTTATCTTTGATCTCTGGAAACGATGTTAAAACAAGTTGCATTGGTTGACCTTCAGTAGGACAGTTATAAGCATATTCAGATGAATAACACTCTTTCCAAAAAGTATAGGTAACTTCATGTATTTTGATTAGTTTTTCAAAGGCTTCTTTCTCTTTTTCATCCTCTATTTGTTTGTAAGCATATTTTAGATCTGCAAGCGAATTCCCGTATTCAATTTGGTTGATGCCTACTTCTGTCTTAGTCTGAAGTTTATCTAGCAACTTTTTAGTTTCTAATGCTTCTTCGCTAATTTTTCCGTAGCATCAAGTAAATACTATGATTTCAATATTCGTGATGTCAGCCCAAAAGGAGCAGTAATGACCGCCGATCCTAAGAAAAAATATGAACAACTCTCAGGTTTTTTTGGTTTAGCAATTTATGATAATGGCGAATACTCAAGCCGAATCTGTGAATTAGAGAAACCTGTTACTAGCTATGATGATATTAACGATATAGAGATTAAAGACTGTGACGTTTACTAATCATATAAGCTACTTAGGAGAAGGCTCTATTGGAATCCTGAAACCGTACCCAACAGTCATATCGTCGCCATCGGTGCATCGGGCAGTGGTAAAACTCAGACCTTGAAGGCGATTACACAGTTGCGTATGCAGAAGCGATCGCTTCTACCGAAACTTAGAACTGCTCAACCAAATAAAACTGATAACCTAGATGATATAAAGCTCGCTTTTCAACCAATTTAATGACTAAAACCATAACTGCCACCTTTGACGGCGAATATTTACGTCCAGATAATCCTGTAGACCTTCAGCCCAACCAACGTTATCTAATCACCATTCAACCAGAAACAGAAACTCAGACTCCTGAAAGCGGTTGGTCAGCAATAGAAGCCCTTGCTGGAACAGTAGAAGCTCCTGCCGATTGGTCGATAGAACACGATCACTATTTGTACGGTAGTCCCAAACAAAACTAGTTAGCTTGTATTAATGACCAGCGAAAGATATTTTCTAGACACCGTATTTATTCAGGCTTTACTCAACAAACGAGATTGGTATCATCAATCTGCACTTCAACTTCTAACTCAGGTTAAAGCTGCGTCTGAAGTTTGGCTAACCGAAGCTATTTTAGTAGAGGTAGGCAATGCTTTAAGTGCAATAAATCGCCAAGCAGCAACCACATTTATTCAGCAGTGTTATAACACTCCCAACATCATATTAGTCAGTGTTGACACCGTACTTTTACAACGTGCTTTGGAACTATACAGTTCAAGGGGCGATAAAAGTTGGGGTTTGACTGATTGTATTTCTTTTGTAGTTATGCAAGACCAGAATTTAACTGATGCTCTCACAGCAGATCGTCATTTTGTGCAAGCAGGTTATCGAGCCTTAATGCTGGAGTAATCAGTCATCAGTCATCAACTTCTTGGTCACTGTTTACTGATGAAAAAATGCTCACCAATTTAACCACAAGTCCAAACCACGACGACGAACAATATTTTGGGTTAAGCTTTCTAAACTGTAGTGGGGTACTTTCAGATAAGAGGCGATCGCTTTACTGGGAGTAATCGCCTGAAACCTGTACTCATATGGCTTAGTATAACTACTTAACTTTACCAAAACGGCGATCGCGTTGCTGAAAAGCGACTATAGCTCGATCGAGCTGGTCATTATCAAAATCAGGCCAGAGAGTCTCGGTAACATATATTTCTGTGTAGGCTAGCTGCCATAGCATAAAGTTACTTAAGCGCATTTCCCCACTAGTACGAATCAATAGATCGGGATCGGGACTAGCAGAAGTATAGAGATGTTGAGAGATAGTCTGGTCGTTGATGGAGTCGGTGGATAGTTCACCCTGCTGTACTTTTTGGGCGATCGCTTTACAGGCATGAATCATCTCATGACGACTACCGTAGTTAATTGCCACATTAAAAAAGACTCCTTGATTATGCTTTGTGCGCTCCATTGAGTGATGCATTTCCTGTTGTAGGGAGGGGGGTAAAGGAGTCAAGTCGCCAATAAAATTAATGCAGACTTCTTCTGCTTCCATCTCCTTTAATTCTTTCTGCAACAGCCTTTCAAATAAACTCATCAAAAAGCTAACTTCCCCTGTGGGACGACCCCAGTTTTCGGTTGAAAAGGCATAAGCAGTTAAGGTTTTTATCCCTAAATCCTTACAGTAGCGCAATATTTCCTTGAGGGCATTAGCACCTCGGCGATGTCCTTCAATGCGGGGTAATCCTCTTTGTTTTGCCCAACGACCATTACCATCCATGATCACAGCAACGTGGTTCGGCAATTTAGCTTGGTTGACTTGGGTTGATTTGGTGATTAATTGAGCTGTCATAAAAAATTATTTTAAGTTCAAAGATTATCAGAGATTAAATTTAAAAAGCAAGAGTAGTGCTACTTAGGAAATAATTATTTTAGGCTGATGGCGTTCAAAATTATTGTTCCCAAAAAATTTTGGAGTTGAGCAACATGAGTGTAAATACTCTGGAGTTAATTGACCACTCCAATCCCACATTCGTTTTAAAATCCACATAAAAGTGTAAATCAATTCACCTCGCTCCAAAACTGACCAAGATTGCCAATTTAAAACGGACATCATACGTTGAAATGTAGATTTAATATTTGCTGGAGATTTAATTGTTGACGACTTATAGAATACAGGCAAGATAGTATGAATTTGGCTAAGAAGATAGCGAATTAACTGCTCCGTACTATCGGGATAGAGCCACATTCCCATCCCCCAGAATTTTGTCAGGTGATTTACCTCGTCCTGCAATAGTTCTCCTAGTACTTGTTGGATAGTTCCCGTCGTATGAGACATTAGCCATAGATATAAACAAACTGCACCATATTCGGTAATTACCCGATGTAGTCCATGTTGATATAAATCTTGATAGGCATTGATCCAAGGTTGATAACTTTTAGCAATTTTGGCTTGAGGCGTAACTGATTTGTTGGCTAGCAGTTGATAAAGTTTGATTAAGGCTGGACTATGCTGACGCTCTTCTTTTTCCCACAAACCTAATTCAATGATGGTGTCTGCTTCCACCACACCCCCGACAAACCTTGCCATACTAGGATGAATTGGTTCAAGATACTGTCTACTGGTTTGGGTATAGTCTCTGATCGGTGCTTCCGTATCCAACGCACCTTTGATAATAGACAAAAAAATATCCAGTTCAAGACCAACAATCTGTTCTGGATGAATATCTTGCCAATTAATTATTGACCATTTACGGGGTTGCGGATGCTCAAATTGCCGAGGTAAATCTTCTAGGCGATCGCCTAATTGGTCGTAACTTAAATATCGATCGATTAAATAATTAATCCTCGCTTTAGTTTGAAAAAAATTAGGGTGAAAACAAACCTCTCCCGCTAAATCTCTAGTTGCTCGATCCATATTATTTCCTCTTGACTGACTTGAGATACAGCTTAGGTAAATTCCCGTAGTTTGTCTGTCGGGGAAAGTCGGGAGTTTTTAAGTCGGAAAAAGTCGGCAAGTTATTGCTAGTTATTTTTTCTTTTGGTAAATTCTTGCCTGGCGCATGTTTGAGGATTTGGTCTTAACTTTGCTCAGTCTAGTTTTCAGGCGTTGCCTACGGTAAGAATTAAGCCAATCACTAATGCTGTGGCTCATAGCGCCAATTTCTAAACCAATCAAGAAGGCTGCTGTTTCGTGGGGATATTTGTTAATTAATAAATGTAGTTGATTTCGCACAAAATCTTGCCAATTCCAGGCAAAACCAAAACAAAGTTGAGCGATCGCCACTCCTAGAGTACTAATCACAGAAATAATGCAAAATAGATAAAGTAGCCTGACACAAGTACCGATAATCAATCCGTGAGAAAAGAGCGAACGATGGCGCAAGCAGCGACGATAGGGCAGCCAAATACCGCGAATTATCCCCCAGCGTTTATATTGCAGCGAATGAATATCAAGATCGGGTCCAAACATCATCCCGCTAAATAAATATCCACAAGCTAAAATCAAAGTTAGTTCAGCGCTGCGGTTAGTTAAGCAGTAAGTAATTCCTCCTACCCAAGGTAAGAGCTTAATAGTAATGCGATCGTGTACGATTCCTGAAGGCATAATTCAGCGATCAAATGAGCAATTAACTTTATCTTTTTATCTTGTTAGGGTAAAGGACTTTTAAGATAATGCACAGTGGCAAGGGAAGAGAAAATAAGGCAAAGAGTTTAATACTTTGGTAATCTTACTTACAGTAAATTCTTCAACAGGTGATTGGGTAATGTCTGATTCGGCTAACCATAATAATTTAGATTGGCTTCATCGAGGTACTAGCGAGATTTTTCCCGATCGCCCAGATTCAGAGAATCCAGATGAAAACTTGAGTCAGCGCATTATTCAAAGCAACTGCCCCCTCAGAATCAAACTAGGTATCGATCCCACAGGCACAGATATCCATTTGGGTCATAGTATACCCTTTCGTAAGCTACGGGCTTTTCAAGATGCAGGTCATACCGCTGTGGTGATTATTGGCGATTTTACCGCCCAAATTGGCGACCCTACGGGCAAGTCTGAGGTGCGCCGTCAATTAAGCGCAGAACAGGTCAAAGCCAATGCTCAAAGCTATCTTGAACAGCTAAAACCAATTTTGGATTTTGACACTCCAGGTCGCTTGGAAATTCGTTACAATTCTGAGTGGTTGAGTCAACTAGACTTACCCCAAATCCAGCAGTTGCTAGCCACAATGACCGTGGGACAAATGTTAGCGAAAGAAGGTTTTGCAGAACGCTATAGTCAAGAAAAACCAATTTTTCTCCATGAGTTTTTATATCCTTTGATGCAGGGATACGATTCTGTTGCCGTTAAATCTGATGTGGAGTTGGGTGGTACGGATCAAAAATTTAATATTGCCGTCGGACGAGATTTACAGCGGCACTTCGGTCAAAAAACCCAGTTTGGTTTGCTGTTGCCGATTTTATTGGGTACTGATGGAGTACAAAAGATGTCCAAGTCTTTAAATAATTACGTTGGACTACAGGAAGATGCTCTATCTATGTACTCAAAACTAGAAAAAACTCCTGATAATTTGCTCCCAGACTACTTTGAGCTTTTAACCAATCTCGATCTTACCCAAATACCCGAAAACCCTAGATCGGCGCAAAAATTACTGGCGATTGAAGTCACAACTCAGTTTCATGGCAAAGAGGCAGCATTGCAGGCACAGCAAACTGCGGAACAGATAGTACTCCAGGGTAATACCACAGGAGGAGATATTAGCGAGTATTCCTTATCAAAAGTCGAGTTTCCCGCCAAGCTATTCTATATTTTGGGGGCAAGTGGTCTGTGTCAAAGCAGTGGTGAAGGTCGCCGACAGATTCAAGGGGGTGCAGTGCGTCTAGAAGGCGATCGCCAAACTGATGTTAACCTAACTTTCAATTCCCCTGAGGAACTAGCAGGAAAAGTGCTACAGGTAGGCAAGAAAAAGTTTATTCGCTTAGTTTCCTAATGATGATGTTAGTGGTGAAGCCTAATTTTGGGCAATGGCGTTTAAGCCTATTCATAACTGCTGTCTTATCAATTGTTCTGTTTGAGCCTATGTTTAGCCGTCCAATCTACTCTATGCCTATATTGGTTGCTGATGAGCCAAAAAATTCAACCCCAAAAAACTTTACTTGCCCAAATAATCTCCCAGAATTAACCGCTTTACTTTTAAAAGACTTACCCGCCTATAGCAATCGAATTATTCAACGAACTCAAAATCTTAATCAGGCAGCAGGGATTCAAAACTATATCATCACTGCAAGTAAAGCCGAGTTTGAACCGTTAACCTTGCCTCGACTACAATATGATCACCAAAACGGTCAAGATCCCGAACAAGTCTTTTTTACAGTTTTAGAAAGACAATATATTCAGGGCAAAATAGTTGAGATTCAAACCTATCACTGGCTATTTTTAACTCAAACCAACAGCGGTTGGCGTACAGTGATGCTCTTTTCTCGCTTGGGTAATGTTGACAACAATCAGCCTCCTGCACCACCAAGAGAGACAACTAACGGCATTATTGGTCGTGGGGTTCAATTGTGGCTGAGGGACTGTCGCGCTAACGCAGTTAGATAGATAACTGATGTTAGATGTCACACACTAATCAATCTGCTAAGACTAGGTAGTATAGTCATCTCAAATAGCAACCATTCGATCTTATAAGGAAGTAGCCCTAAAGGATTCCCTTCGGTATCGAGTAGGAAATAGCTCTAAAGGACTCGCTTCGCATCGCAGTAGCAAGTTCAGATTCACCATAATCATTAATACAAAATAACTATCTCTGAAATTAATTGAAATGACTATAAGTTTTTTCTTTACCTACTACTTATTTTCTATCAGCTTAAAGCTTAGAGCTTAAAACTAATTCAAGCATCATCCAAAGCGACGATACCAGGTAGAGTTTTCCCTTCAAGCAATTCCAAACTTGCACCACCACCAGTTGAGATATGGCTCATTTTTTCAGCCACCCCAACTTTTTCGACCGCAGCTACAGAATCACCACCGCCAATAATGGTTACAGCATCGGTTTTACCTGCTAGGGTATGAGCGATCGCTTCTGTTCCCGCAGCAAATTTATCAAATTCAAATACACCCATTGGTCCATTCCAAATGACGGCGTTACAATCAGCTAGAGCATCTTGAAATACTTTAATAGAATCAGGGCCAATATCTAGTCCCATCCAGCCATCAGGAATATCATTGATGCTGACAGTTTTAGCATTAGCATCAGGAGCAAAATTATCAGCTACCACAACATCAGTCGGCAACAGCAATTCTACACCCTGTTCTTTGGCTTTGGCTTCTAAAGACTTAGCAAGCTCAAGCTTATCTTCTTCAACTAAGGATTTACCTACTTTTAAACCACGAGCCTGATAAAAAGTAAAAATCATTCCGCCACCAATCAGCAACTTATCGCATTTATCTAATAAAGTTTCGATGACGCCAATTTTGCTGGAAACTTTAGACCCACCAATAATCGCTGCCAAAGGACGTTTAGGATTATCTACAGCATCTTGAAGATAGTCTAATTCCTTCTCGATCAAGTAACCAGCAACACTAGGACTTAAATAATGAGTTACCCCTTCAGTGGAAGCGTGAGCGCGGTGAGCAGTTCCAAATGCTTCGTTAACGTAGAGGTCGGCATTAGCAGCTAAGCGTTGGGCAAATTCAGGGTCATTGGCTTCTTCTTCGTTATGAAAACGGAGATTTTCTAATAACACAACCTGCCCATTGCTCATGGCATTGACAATAGAAGCTACGCTGTCGCCAACGCAATCATCACACTTAGTAACCTCTTGTCCTAATAGCTCAGAAAGTCTTTTGGCAACTGGAGTAAGACGTAATTCTTCTTTCACCTCCCCCTTAGGACGACCCATGTGGCTACACAAGATTACTTTTCCGCCTTTATCAACTAAATATTTAATTGTCGGTAACGCAGCTTTAATACGAGTATCGTCGGTAATATTGCCACTATCATCTAAAGGCACATTAAAATCGGCCCTTACTAAAATTCTTTTTCCCGAGACATCTGCTTCGGTCAAATTCGCGACAGTCTTCTTAGCCACTGCGACTTTCCTCCTAATTGCTTGTTAAATAAGTTAAAAAAATTACCCAAGTCTAAAGATAAATTCAGCTGAATTTTAAATTTGGGGCTAGGATTAATCTACCAGAGGGACTGCACTAAAGAAAGCATCTCCTCCGTAATTATTCACTAACGCAATTGGCGATCGCAATTACCGAAGATCATTTTGAAAGCTTTTAGCTTTTAGTCATGATGCCAATTGAGATAATTTGATTATTCACCCACTGACTTAAATTAAAACTCACCTTTTAACGCAGCATTACAGCGATCGCAAATTGTCGGATCATCTTTAAAACTACCTACAGACAAGGAATAATTCCAGCATCTTTCACATTTTTCTCCATCAGCTTTAACTACAGCAATATTGGCAATATCTGATTCACTTTTATATTCTGAATCAGGAAGATAATCGACCAATTCAACTTGAGAAGCTAGGAAAAAATAGCGCAATTCATCAATGTTTTTCTCACTTAAAGTATCTGATGAATTATAAGCTGCCAATTTATTTTTTAATTCTGGATCACAAACATGAAGCAACACTTTGGCATCAAGAGAAGAACCGATCGCTTTTGCTGTTCTCGCCTGTTCCATGACCTTATTTACTTCATCTCGTAAATCGCGGATTATGTCCCATTGTAGGGGCGTTTCCCTAAAGGACTCGCTTCGCATCGCGCGAAACGCCCCTACGGGATTTTGCCATTCATCTTTTATTTCTACCCAACCAGATTCAAACACGGATTTATAACCTGTGTCGTAGGGTAAAGCTTGCCAGATATCCTCTGCCATGTGACACAATACTGGTGCGATCGCTCTGGCAATGTTTTCAATTGCGATCGCTAACACTGTTTGACAGCTTCGACGACGGAAAGAATCGAGACTGCTGATATATAGTCTGTCTTTGGCGATGTCTAAATAGAAGTTAGATAAATCCACCACGCAGAAGTTTTGAATAGCCTGGAAGAAGCGGAAGAATTGATAGCTTTCATAAGCCTCAGTAACTTCAGCAAATACCTCTGTCATGCGGTGCAATATATATTTATCTAATTCTGGTAAGTCTGCATAAGCTACAGCATCTTTTTTAGGGTCAAAGTCATGTAAGTTACCCAGTAAGAAACGAGCCGTGTTGCGTACCTTGCGGTACATATCGGCAGTTTGCTTGATAATATTTTTGCCGATCCGAACATCAGAAGTATAATCTACGGAAGCTACCCAAAGACGCAGTACATCAGCACCATAAGCAGGTTCTTGCTTCTGGTTATTGCCTCCTTCAATGATTAACTCAGGAGCGATCCCATTACCCTTAGACTTACTCATTTTAAAGCCTTTCTCATCCACTACATACCCATGAGTTAAGACTGTCTTATAGGGTGCAATACCGTTGGTAGCGACGCTGGTAAGCAAACTCGATTGAAACCAACCCCGATGTTGATCCGAACCTTCTAGATACATATCCACGGGATATTTTAAGCCTCTACCTTTTGCCACCGCAGCCCAAGATGAACCAGAATCAAACCAGACATCCATCGTATCTGTACCCTTGCGATAGGTGCGTCCATTCTGACGATAAGACTCAGGTAGCAATTTTTCTACGGATAACTCCCACCAAGCATCAGAACCTTTTTCAGCCACGATCGCCTTAACATGATTGATAGTTTCCTCAGTTAATAAAGGCTCATTTGTCTCCTCGTCATAAAACACAGGAATCGGCACTCCCCAAGCACGCTGACGAGAAATACACCAGTCAGAGCGATCGCTTACCATAGGCGTGATGCGTTTTTCTCCTTGAGCGGGAATCCAAGTAACTTCGGCGATCGCTTTTAAGGCTTCATCTCTAAATCCTGCCACCGAAGCAAACCACTGTTCAGTAGCACGGAAGATTGTCGGTTTACCTGTGCGCCAGTCATAAGGATATTTGTGAGGGTATTCCTCGTGTTTAAGCAATGCCCCCGCCTCTTGCAGCGCATCGATAATTGCTTGATTACCTTGGCTAACTTTTTCATTTCCTTTCGCAACTACCTGCAAACCTGCAAACTTACCTGCTTCCTCGGTAAACTTGCCACCATCATCTACAGGGGAAAGAATCGGCAAACCGTACTTTTGTCCTGTGATATAGTCTTCTTGCCCATGTCCAGGGGCAGTATGTACTAGTCCCGTACCAGATTCAGTAGTAATATAGTCCCCACCGATAACTACTTTACTCTCGCGATTAAATAAAGGATGTCGGTAAACAGTATTCTCTAACTCTTTACCCAATAAAATAGTTTTGACGGTTAAATCGGTTTTTAGGGTTGTAGACAATTGTTGGCTCAGATCTTTAGCCACAATTAGATATCGCCCCTCACTGGTTTGGGCTACTGCATATTCTAATTCGCCATTGACTGCCACAGCTAAATTACCAGGGATAGTCCAGGGTGTAGTAGTCCAGATAGCTACGCTTAAGTTGGGCAAATATTCTTCTAATTCTGCTGCACCTTCTCCCAACTTACTAACAGGGAAAGCTACATATATACTCGGAGAAGTATGCCCTTCAGGATATTCTAATTCTGCCTCAGCTAGCGCCGTACGAGAACTAGGACTCCAGTGGACGGGTTTTAAGCCGCGATAAATATGACCTTTAAGCACCATTTGACCAAAGACATCAATTTGTGCTGCTTCGTATTCAGGCGTAAGGGTTAAATAAGGGTGTGACCAGTTGCCCCAGACACCATAGCGTTTAAAGCTCTCACACTGTTCTTGCTGTGCTTGGATGGCAAACTCTTTGGCTTTTTGACGTAGCTTGAGGGGTGTTAATTCTTGACGCTCTTTTGATTTGATTTTCTGAAGTACTTTTAATTCTATAGGGAGTCCATGACAATCCCAACCTGGAATGTAGTCGATTTTGTGTCCCTGCAATAACTTATATTTGTTGACAATGTCCTTAAGAACTTTATTCAGCGCGTGACCCATATGCAACGAACCATTAGCATAGGGAGGGCCATCATGGAGGATAAAAGAGTCTTTAGGGTTATTCTGCGACAGTTGCTCGTAAATTTTGTTTTCCGCCCAAAATTGCTGTAATTCTGGTTCTCGTTCCACGGCATTCGCCCGCATATTGAATGCTGTTTGGGGCAGATTTACGGTTTCTTTATAAGAACACGTCGTCTGAGGTTTCCTTAGACGCTCGTGCTGTTCGTAGCTTTTTGCTTCGGTCACAGTTTCAACTAGTTGAATTTGGTTAAAGGTTTGCTCATCTTCTCATCTGTATATTATTATCCTATCGCACCACCAATTTCAGATTTTTATTTTCCATCTGAGATAACATCTAGAATATAGCTATTGAAGGTTTAATCACCTGAAAATGTCCAAAGAATTATGTCCTTGTGGGAGCAAAAAGCAATATTCTTACTGTTGTGGGATGTATTTATCTAGTAAAAAGACCCCAGAAACAGCAGAAAAATTAATGCGATCGCGCTACACTGCTTTTAGTCGGGGTAACGTTCATTATCTCCTTGCTACTCTACATCCAGATCAAAGAAAATTTGGTGATCGCCAAGAATTAACTGAAAATATCAACAATACGCAATGGCTAGGCTTGAAAGTTATTGATACCCAGAAAGGCAAAAAGCATGACGTGACTGGGTATGTGGAATTTGAAGCAGTTTATCAGCTAGATGAACCAGGACAACTTCACGAACGTTCTAAGTTTATTAAAACTGACGGTCAATGGTTTTATGTGGAAGGGGATATCTTACCTGGAACAGTACCCAAGCGTAACGAACCTTGTTGGTGTGGTAGTGGCAAAAAATATAAGGATTGCCACGATGATTGAGTAACGAGTTTTGTACAATCTATAATGAATTTTTACACTAATGTTAGTTATCAATCCTGATGACCAATTGACTCAATTTAATCGATTTTCTCAGTATAAATACTGACTTAATCTTAATCAAAATAAACTCATTAATTGTTTTAAAAATAAGCCTCCGTAATGAATATTGGTCATAAATTAGCTAAATATTGTCTATATTGCTCTTTATAATCTATGAGTAAAATTACTGACTAGTTTGTCAAAGCATCATAAAGCATCATATTTACTAGTAAACTATGAAAATAAAAGTGATCCAAATTACAGAAAAAACACACAAGTTCATCTAAAATTTAACTACATTAAAGTAAATATCTCAGGAAAACATGATTTTGTCTAAGAAATCATCTCTTACATCTAGATCTTCTATCTCAAGTAATAAAAATAATTAAAAAAAACCTTTTAAAATCATCGAATAGAACATTGGTAAAGTTTCATGAAACTAATTCGCGAAATAGTTAAGCAGGCTCTAAATACGGGGTATTTAACCTTAGAAGCAGAAGAAAAGCTCAAAAAAATGCTAGAGAACAAATACGATCTAGAAGATTTAGAAGCCTTTATCAATTTACAACAGGCTACAATGCTGGGAATAGTTAGACAAGAATCAAAAGAGATATTTGCAGCCAGTAGAAACTGTTCTTAAATCCAGTCTTCTTCATTTGATGATTCGCGGTTCACACTAGAATTAGTTTCAGGCTCAAATGAATTTTTTGGCGTTCTGTCTGGATTGTCTTTTGGGCGATCGCTTGATTCTCGATATTTATAAGAATATGTAGAACCTGAACGCTCTACATTTTGGGGTTCTTGCTTTACTTCATAACTTTTCCCCTCAGATACCTGCTTAGGAAAAGAATCTCTAATGCCGTCAACTTCAGAGTACTTTCTCGGACGATCATTGTTCCAAGCTGTATCACTATTAGGATACAAATCATCGTTAAGGATAGGCTTTTTACGATCGCTGTAGCCGTATCGATTAAGACTCTGTACCAGTAAATTAGCGATCGCTCCTGTTAAGGTGGCTAGAGCAATCCAGGCTGCTAGAGGTAAGGGGGGAGTCTGATAGAGGCAGCTTTGGGAACTATCAGCACAAAGTAACTTTAAAGCAATTGGGTTTCTATTTTGAATAAATACAATACTCAAGGCAGCGATAATTAATATTAACAATAGTGTTTTAATCCGACTCATAAATCCCTCGTAATGAGATGAAAACTTTGATAATGACGTTACTTGCGTAAATAAACTGATGTTGTCATTTTACTTTGGTGTTTGAATATCCGTAACTTTTTTCGCCGATAGGCAATCTTACTGAACTAAGATTTTCTCGAAAATGAAGTCTGGAGAATGAAGTTTAGTCAACCTAGAGATAGAGTTTGATCGTTTCTCGACTCATCAAGATAAAAAATTTTATTTCAAATGCTGCGCAATGCCAGTTAAAAACATGGTATAGCTTTTGGATGAGGTGCTGTTGGTTGGACAAACCGAATCAGATACTTTTCAGTGTAATTTGACAGAAATTGAATCTAGAACTATTTTGTTTGGAATTAGCAGAACAATTACAGTTTAATGCTGATAAAAAACAGATAGAAGTTGTATTTGAAGCTCAAGGTAAAATCACCCAATCAGCTTGGGACGAAAGTTTATAAGATCAAAGAGCGATCGCCGATCTCATTAATGTTTATTGGAAAGGCGATCGCATTTATTAGACTTGTTGGGTAATAAGCGCAAAAATCCTTGAAATCTAGACTGAATAAGCTTTTCAGTGGTTTTGATTACTATTTTCCAACCAGTCTATTGACTGTAATTAAATTATCTACAAAAAAGCGATCGCTCTAAAAGTAGAGCGATCGCTTTTTACAAAAGATTTTTAACCTTGGTTTTTTAATTAACCCACTGTTCCTTCTAACTTAAGACTTAACAATTTATCTGCTTCCGCCGCAAACTCCATTGGTAATTCGTTCAGCACGTCTTTACAAAAACCACTTACCAACATAGAAACCGCATCCTCTTCAGAAATACCTCGTTGAGCAAAGTAAAATAGCTGTTCTTCACCAATTTTGGCAGTAGAGGCCTCGTGTTCTACCTTGGCGGTATTGTTACCCACTTGAATGTAAGGAAAAGTGTTAGCTTCGGCATTATCGCCAATTAGCATCGAGTCGCACTGAGA
This sequence comes from Pleurocapsa sp. CCALA 161, assembly GCF_003003995.1. GTDB lineage: Bacteria > Cyanobacteriota > Cyanobacteriia > Cyanobacteriales > Xenococcaceae > Waterburya. The sequence continues at coordinate 27,465 of NZ_PVWF01000015.1, forward strand.
GTAGTTACGCGCACCAGTCGCCTTATTGCCAATTTTAACTAAGCCACGATAGCTACCCTGAGAGTCTCCCGCGGAGATACCTTTAGAAATAATTGTGCTGCGGGTGTTTTTGCCCACATGAATCATTTTTGTTCCTGTATCTGCTTGTTGCTTATTGTTGGTCAAAGCGATGGAATAAAACTCGCCTACGGAGTTATCGCCGACTAAAACACAGCTAGGATATTTCCAGGTAATTGCTGAACCTGTTTCTACTTGCGTCCAAGAAATTTTCGAGTTAACTCCTTTACATAAGCCACGCTTGGTCACAAAGTTATAAATTCCACCTTTACCGTTTTCATCTCCAGCAAACCAATTTTGCACTGTAGAGTATTTAATATCAGCATTATCTAACGCCACTAACTCGACTACCGCAGCGTGAAGTTGATTAGTGTCAAACATCGGTGCCGTACAGCCTTCAAGATAGCTAACGGATGCCCCTTCTTCCGCCACAATTAAAGTACGTTCAAATTGCCCTGTATCACCGTCGTTAATCCGAAAATAAGTAGACAGTTCCATCGGACAGGTTACGCCTTTAGGAATAAAAACAAACGAACCATCGCTAAACACGGCGGAGTTTAAAGCGGCAAAGTAATTATCTCCTACAGGAATGACGCTACCCAAATACTGCTTAATTAGTTCAGGATGTTCTTCTACTGCTTCAGAAATTGAACAAAAGATCACGCCATCTTCAGCTAACTTTTCTTTAAAAGTTGTCCCAATCGAAACACTATCAAAAATAGCATCCACTGCGACATTACTTAGCCTTTTTTGTTCTGATAAAGAAATACCTAATTTCTCAAAGGTTGCCAGGATCTCTGGATCTACTTCATCCAGACTACCTTTTTTTTGCTGCTTCTTTTTTGGTGCAGAATAATAGACAATATTCTGATAGTCGATCGCTGGATAACTAACATGAGGCCAGTCTGGTTCGCTCATCTTGAGCCACTGACGATAGGCCTTAAGACGAAACTCTAGCATAAATTCTGGCTCATTTTTTTTTGCCGAGATCAGACGCACGACATCTTCGCTTAAACCACGAGGAATTTGTTCCGTTTCAATATTAGTGGTAAAACCATATTTGTAGGGCTGATTAACTAGAGTTTTGACGTTAGCACTCATGATGAGAAATTAAATAGACTGTATTGTTGGTGGTATCGGCAATTTTGGCGAGCTGTTATCAGTAAATCTTGTGACAGCTTCGGTAAAATTAACTTAAGATTGGTTTGACGAAATATTTCGTCTGAGTTTAACAATAAATTTGTTGTTTAAGTATATTGTAGGTTACATTAACAATAAATTTGTTGTTTAAGTCAAATAAATTTGGCTAATCTCTATTATTTTTTAAATACCCCTCAAGACGATGACGACCACTGGTTTACCGTCTACTAAACAAAATATCCTCCAGGCTCTATTTAAGCATGGTCAAGCAGCAGCAAGTCGACTAGCTCAAGATTTAGATCTTAGTACCCAAGCTATTCGTCGTCATTTGCATGAATTAGAAGCTGATGGCTTAATTGAATATCATTCGGTACAGCAAGGTATGGGTAGACCACAGCATTTGTATCAGCTTAGTAGTGCAGGACGCGATCGCCTTAGTCCACAAAAGTATAGTGAATTTGCCGTAAGTTTTTTGGATACTCTAGCCGAAACAGCAGGACAAGAGCAGGTTAGCAAAGTTTTGGAAAAGCAGTGGCAGCGTAAAGCAGCAGTATATCGCGATCGCTTAGGAAATGGCAATCTCAAGCAGCGTATCGCCAAATTGGTGCAGCTACGACAGGAAGAAGGCTATATGGCAGAATTACACCAAGCCTCTGCTCAACACAAGCAAAGATTTGTTTTAGTAGAGCATAACTGCGCCATTTCTGATGTGGCAGAATCTTACCCCAGCATTTGTGGACACGAACTGGAGATGTTTGCGGCGGTATTGCCAGACTGTATCGTGCAAAGGACTCAGTGGATCAATGATGGTGAACATCGCTGTGGCTATTCAATCGAGGTAAAGTAATCAAAGTTGAAGTTGCTAATCAATTAGCGATCGCTTTGGCTTCAGTTTCTATTGGAATTAATCAGCTAATTAAAAACTTGGCGCTCGCTATATATATATTAAGAAAATTTACGAATTAGTAAAGATATAATTGCTACTGCTTACCAGTGCTGGTGTGATTACACCTAATCAAGATAGGGTAAACTGAGTAGTTTTATGATCTAAAATTTCCAATCTTTTATATGACCGCCATAAATACTAATCTCCCCAAAAATCGACCTGACCAACCTCCTGCCGACTCTAAAGCAAGAGTAAGTCAGTTTATGAAACAGCTACAGGATGAAATTTGTGCTGGCTTAGAATCAGTTGATGGCGGTGGCAAGTTTCAAGAAGACAGTTGGGAGAGAGAGGAAGGCGGTGGCGGGCGATCGCGTGTTTTGGCAGATGGAGGTATTTTAGAACAGGGTGGAGTAAATTTCTCCGAAGTATGGGGTAGTCAGTTGCCTCCCTCAATCCTTCAACAACGCCCCGAAGCAGAAGGACATGGGTTTTATGCTACAGGTACATCAATGGTATTACACCCCCGCAGCCCTTATCTGCCGACAGTTCACCTCAACTATCGTTATTTTGAGGCGGGCCCAGTGTGGTGGTTTGGTGGTGGTGCGGATTTAACTCCTTACTATCCTTTTGCCGAAGACGCTGCCCATTTTCATCGGACTTATAAAGAAGCTTGCGATCGCCATCATCCTGAATATCATTCTGTGTTTAAGTACTGGTGCGATGAGTATTTTTATCTCAAACACCGTCAGGAAACTAGAGGGGTAGGCGGATTATTTTTCGACTATCAAGATGGTACAGGTGAACTATACAAAGGACCTCATCCAAACAAAGCAGCCGCAGAGTATAGCAACAAGTTAGGGGAAGTGGATCACCGCAGTTGGTCAGATATTTTTAACTTTGTTCAGGATTGTGGCAAAAGCTTTTTATCTGCTTATCTACCCATTATTGAGAGACGCAAGGATCTAGAATATGGCGAAAGAGAACGGGATTTTCAGCTATACCGTCGTGGACGCTATGTAGAATTTAATTTAGTTTATGATCGCGGTACTATTTTCGGCTTACAGACTAATGGGCGGACTGAATCGATCTTAATGTCCTTGCCGCCTTTAGTTCGCTGGCAATATAATTATCAACCTGAACCAAATACTCCTGAAGCAGAATTGTATGAGACATTTTTGAAGCCTCAAGATTGGATTAACTGGCAAGAGAAATGATTACTCGATGTACTCAAAATGACGAGCATAAACGGTTGAACCGTGCCAAGTAGCTAGGCATAATTAATTTAAAGACTGATGTGAGGTAGTGAAGTAGTGGAGTACTGGAGATAGGGGAGAAAAATAAGAATCCGTTATTTTATATTGAATTCCACCCAGCTACTTAATTACTGATTATGTTGATTTGAATGAAAAACTGTGTCATTTTTCAAGGCAAGCTAGCTTGCTATCCTGAGACGGCAACGGAATTAGGTTTCTTAACTAAAAATCATTTGTTTTGGCAGCATCAGGGGATTAAACAGGAGCTTTGTCTAGATGATGTAGTAGGTACTACACTAATAAATCAGGGAGATAATAACCGTCCTTGTCTCGTTGTGTCTGCTTATCCGAAGCAAACAGTTGGTCTGCTCGTTAAAAAACAGCGCCGAATATTGCGAGAATATTATTTTACCTGTGAAGATTTACCAAAGCGATCGCAATGGCAAAAAGCAATTAATAATACTTTAGTCGGTAAAGCGGTCGACGCAGATATTAAATGTCGAAAGTTACAGATTGTGATCAATCCGAATAGCGGTCAGAAACTAGCTAGTAAGGTATTTGAGCAGGTGCGTCCATTATTAGATCGTAGTAACTTAACCTATACCGTCACGGAAACTAGCAGCGCTGCGGATACCAAAAACCTAGTGCGTAATCTCAATCTATCGGCACTAGACGGGTTAGTAATTGTGGGGGGAGATGGTACGATTCATGATGCGATCGCTGGTTTGATGAGTCGTGGCGATCGCGAAACCGCAATTAAACTACCTCTGGGGATAATTCCTGGGGGTACGGGCAACGGTTTGTGTAAGTCTATATTGGAATCGGCGAGGGAGAGTTACAATCCGCTTACTGCTACTTTTATGATCGCCAAGGGTAAACAACAGAGTTTTGATCTAGCTAGCGTTACTCAAAATGGTCAAGAGTATTATAGTTTTTTGTCCCTCGCTTGGGGTTTAATTAGTGATGTCGATATCGAGTCAGAAAAGCTCAAGTTTTTAGGTGCATTAAGATTCGATGTTTATGCCGTCATGCTGCTGAGTTTACTGCGTACCTACAAAGGTAGATTTTCTTATCTTCCCCATCCTGATTTTGAGCAGATCCAGAAACAGGAAAACTCATCGCTTACAGGTTGGCAAGTAATGGAAGACGATTTTATCTTTCTCTGGGCAATGAATACCCCTTGGGCAGCCCATGATATGAACATTACCCCTAATGCCAGCTTAAACGATGGGGCGATCGATGTCTTAGTCATGCGCCAGGGAACATCCCGCTGGGAATTGCTACAGGCTTTGTTACGCTGCGGAAAAGGAAAACACCTCAATTTACCCCATATGGAATATTACAAAGTCAGTGCTTTTAAGCTAGAGCCTTTAACCGACGAAGGTATTTTAGTAGTTGATGGAGAACCTGTGGATTATACACCTATAGAAATGAAAATAATGCCCAATTTAGCCGTTATTAATGGTTAGAAATTGATTGAGCGGACGAAGGGAGTCATTTAAGAAAGCTATAGATTTTCAAAACAGTTTGAAAAGTCAAAATGGATATGGGAAAATGATTATGTTCCCTTTCCCACTTTAATCTAACTGATATTCATAACTAAAGCTTAATTTGAAAGTGGCGCAGTGAGATAAATGTGTCATGCTGCCCACTAGAGCCAAGTCTCTTATATGATAGGTGGGCTTAGTTTAACAAATGCTGTGTTACGCTAGGTGCGAATCAGCGAAGCTATCAGTGGCTATAATAAAAGTGGTCAATGAGTATCTCTAGTCAGCTTTGCTTTGGAACTTATCTTCTGAAATTATGAACGAAATCGACGAGCTAAAGGAAGAACTCAAACAGGCACAGCTTGCTTATCAAATGGCAGCGCAGATGAGTCAATTTAAGGCAGGGTTTTTAGCCAGAACTTCTCATGAATTGCGATCGCCTCTTAGCAGTATGATTGGGTTACATCAGTTGATTTTGTCCGATCTATGTGAAAGTCCTGAAGAACAAAAAGAATTTATTGCTCAAGCCTATCATTCAGCTCTCAAATTGATGAAGTTGATCGACGAGATTGTTGCTGTTTCTAAGACAGAATATGGGAGTAATAGCCTGTATTTAGAGTCCCTTGAGCTATCCAAGATATTTACCGAGATAGGTCGTCTTACCTACCTTCAGGCAGCAAACCGTAATTTAAACTTAGAGATTGTTAATCCCGATCCTCAAATTTGTGTCTTTGCCGATCGCTCTCGTTTAATTCAGCTAATTTTTAACCTCATTGATAGCGGAATTGCTCTAATGAAAAAAGGAGTAATTAAACTATCAACTACAGAAATAACTAGCGACAGCGTTAAAATCGAAATCGATTTAGATTGTCCTGCTGTTCTTTGGCAAGAATCTACTGTTCCTGAGCCAAATTTTCAAACTCATGACTTATCAGAAATTCGCGAACTTTTACAAGAGATTAGTTTATCTGCCAACATGAAATTGCTGATGTCAAAAACTCTTGTGGAAACTATGGGAGGAAGTCTAGAACTTCAAGATTTTGGTGGCTTAAATGGAAGTGAACCTTCAAGTCGAATAATCTTGACCTGCAAGAAAGCATTTTAAGATTAAACCGTGTTTAGTCAAATAATCTTAAGGTTTGGGTTTAAAATTGAATAACGCCTAATGTGGATTAGCTTCATTCTAGTTTACTAGTTTTGAGCTAATAGCTAATACCTTTTAAGATTTTTTTTCACATCAGGCTGATTAAATGTTGACCAACAAAGCTATTTAACAATTAACAATGTGGATGGCTCTCTTGAGAACATTCTTGTTCCCAGCATCTTTTAAATAAAGTGATTTGATATAAATACCAAAAATGTCTAATATTCCAAACAGAATATTGATGACCTAGCTGCTGGTTAATATATTGCCAAATTAATAAAGTAATGAGCTGTATTTTTCTATTCATCAACCAATATCCTTAATTAATAATTAAAAGTTGTTTTAAGCTATTAGCTAATCGCAGAATTCAACTGGAGCTAATCAACTTGTGGAATTGCCTTATATTATTAATTTTGCCCAATTGGCTTTGATTCCCCATGCTCGGAAATGCCTAAAATTTTCGTGGGGATCAAGGTACTTTCAGTATTCTTACTAGTTGTCAAATCAGCAAAAATCTGTATATTTTAAGCTATGCTGCGAGTAATATCGAGAGTAATACGACCACTAAAATCAGGGATCGGTGCTGCTGGTTTTGATAGTTGGACTCGAACCTGATTGACTTTTTCTAGGCTTAAAATCTTGTCGGCGATCGCACTAACTAACTTTTCCACTAAATCGAATTTAGCAGTAGTAATCTGCTCTTTGACAATGGCGATCGCTTCTCGATAGTCTAAAGTATCTGTAATCTCGTCACTTTTTCCCGCAGCGCTCAAGTCTATCCACAAGGTTAAATCTACTTCAAACCACTGTCCCAATACTTTCTCTTCGGGTAAATAACCAACGTAACCATAAGCGCGAATACCACTAACTTGAATTGAATCCATTGTTTAATTACTAGTAATTTAACTGCATGAGCATAGATATTTTACGGCTTCTAACTGCTAACTTCTAGCTTCATACGAGGCTACAATATATCCATGACATCAGTGGCATTCAGGGCAGGAGCAAAAAGATATCCCTGCCCATATTCGCAACCTAAATTCTTCAGTATTTTTAATTGGGCTGCGGTTTCAATTCCCTCGGCAACAACGTCTAAGCCCAAGCTGTGAGCTAAGTTAATAATCGCTTTAATAATATCGTAATTGGTGTTGTTGATCTCAGGCCCAATAAAGGAGCGGTCTATCTTGACCGTATCAACAGGTAAATAGCGTAAATAGTTTAGAGAAGAATAGCCTGTCCCAAAGTCATCGAGACATAGCTTAATTTCTCGTTCCTTTAGCTGTTCGAGAACCTTGGTAACAGCCGAGGTATTTTCCATTAGAGTACTTTCAGTAATTTCTAATTTAAGGTCTTGTCCGTTTAAATTTAAAGATTCAAGCAAATTATCTATTTGGGGAATTAATTCGGGATGATAAATCTGAATTCGTGAAAGATTTACGCTGACTGTTAAGGGTGAGTCACCCACAAAAGATTCTTGCCAGGTTACTAGCTGACTACAAGCTTCTGACAATACCCATTGACCAAGGGCAATAATCTGCCCAGTTTCTTCACAAATGGGAATAAATTTATTTGGAGAAATTGTCCCCAAAGAATCGTGTTTCCACCTCACGAGAGCTTCTAAACAATGAATCTTGCCTGTGTCTAAAGAAACAATCGGCTGATAGTTCAAATATAGCTGATGATTATCGATCGCCCTTTGCAAATCGTTTTCTAGCCTGAGTTTCTCGACTGCCTGACTCTGCATTGTCTCATCAAACAGTACCGATGTTTTGGCAAAGTTGACTTTAGCATACTGCATGGCAGTATCAGCCCAGCGCAACATTTTTTCTGGTTCGCGATTGTTTTCTTGGTTTAAGGAAATGCCAATACTGACTGTCGAACAAACTGTTGCACCGTTAATTTCAAAAGGTTTAATTAGTTCGTGATATAAATCCTCAGCTTGATCAACTACCTCATACTGATTATTGAGTTTGCTGATTAGCAGCGCAAATTCATCTTCGCCAATTCTGGCAATTACATTTGCATTAATATTAACTACATAATTTTCTAACCGTCGGGCGATCGCGATTAACAATTTGTCACTAATTTCATACCCAAGACTACGCTTAATGCTGTGAAAGCGATCAATACTCAATAGCAATACAGCAAAAATTTGAGTGGAATTGAGTTCTTTTTGCTCTTGAGCGATTTCACTGTTGAGATGGTCTAAAAATGAAATTCTGTTGGGCAGGTTAGTCAGCTTATCATAGTAAGCAAGATATCTAAGCCTTTTTTGGGCTGCTCGATATTCCTCTCTAAAGATAGCTTCCCTTAGCTCTCGTTCCACGGCAGGAAGCAACCGCGACAATTGCCCTTTAATCAAATAATCGTGCGCTCCTGCCTTCATAGCTGCTACGGCGGTATCTTCGCCGATTTTTCCTGATATAATGACAAAAGGTAAATCTAATCCCCGTTCTTTTAAGATCTCCAAAGCAGCGATCGCGCTAAACTGAGGCATAGAATAATCAGCTAAAACAATATCCCAAGGTTGAGTGGACAAAGCAATTTCGAGATCAGTCTTGGTGTCAACTCGCTGATCAATTACTTGATAACCACCACGCCTGAGGGTAATAGCTAATAGTTCGGCATCGTCTTCTGAATCTTCGATAATTAAGACTCGCAGAAGTTTACTCATTTGGGACTCCAAAAACAGTGGGAAGCTGATTGACAGTCAGCCAATATGTACTTATCTCTTTCACAAAATTTTGGAGTTGAGTAAAGTGAATTGGCTTTCTAATATAACTGTTGCAACCATTAATATAACTGTCAATGAGGTCTTGTGGCTCATTTGAAGAGCTTATTATGACTACAGGAATAATTTTACTGTAAGAACTAGCGCGGATGCGCTTTAAAACTTCGATACCGTTGATTCTTGGTAAATTTAAATCCAGCATGATTAAAGCGGGCATTGTTGTCATGCTTAAATTTCCTGATTCTGCTGTTTGACTTTGATTATCTGCTTGTCTTTGAAGATAGTTCAAAGCTTCAATTCCATCGGCTACCACAATTAAGTTATGCGAAATTTCCCCCTGAGCGAAAGCAAGCCTCATCAACTCGCGATCGTCAGCATTATCTTCTACTAACAAGATATTTTTAGTTGGCATTATTATAAATAATTTTTAATATTGATAAAATTAGTTCGTGATTATTGACTAATTATTAATAATATTTATCTTTTTTATAAATCAATTTATAAATCAATATTTTAATTTTCAAAATACGCTCTGAGCTGGACATTTTCAGTTTAGATACTTCAGTTTTTTCTTGTTCTGTATCTTTTATCACATTAAAGAGCTCATTAGCAAGACTTCAAGAGTATTTTTTTGTCAAAATAATTTTGCCAGAAGATAAACTCTTAAAAAAGTATTATTTTTAGCAAATATCTACTTTTAAAGATAGTTATTAAATTTTCATACTGTAAAGTTTATAGCTTATTTGTTTGCTTCTAGATTTAAAGCGCCAGCTTATAATATACAAAAATAACCTAAGTTTACTTAGTCTTCATTTAAAGTTATCAATAGTAAATAAGCATTAATATAAAAAGTTTAAAATGAGCGATTATTTGGATTTAACTAGCTATGGATATCAAATCGAAGCAGAATTAGGTCGTAATCGTGAGGGAGGCAGAATTACTTGGAAAGCGATTGAAATCAAAACTCAAAAAACTGTGGTGGTTAAACAATTTTGTTTTGCTCAAGCTAACTCAAGCTGGTCAGGATACAAAGCTTATACTCAAGAAATTACCTTGTTACAAAATCTAAACCATCCTAACATTCCTCAGTACTTAAACAGTATTGAAACTGACAATGGTTTTTGTTTGGTTCAAGAATATATTACGGCGGTTCCCTGTAGTAGCTTTCGACTCTTAACTTTAGATGAAGTTAAGCAAATAGCCGTAAAGATGCTCGATATCTTAATTTATTTACAGCAACAAACTCCGCCAATCCTACATCGAGATCTTTCGACCGAAAATATTTTGCTGGATGAATCTTTAAATGTCTACCTGATCGATTTTGGCTTTGCCAGCCTAGGAAGTAAGGAAGTTGCTGCTAGCAGCGTTTTTCGCGGGACACCAGGATTTATTGCTCCCGAACAAATTGTCAAACCAATTATGGCATCGGATATTTACAGTTTAGGAGTGAGCTTAGTTTGTTTGCTAGCCCACAAAGACATTACAGCAGTTCATACTTTTACTTCGGCTGATGATCCGTATCAGCTAAACCTCAAGCAGCTTTTGCCAGACTTAGATCGTCGGTTTTTGGGTTGGCTGGAAAAGATGACCAAGGCGAAAGTCAGTCAACGCTTCTCGGATGCTCAAACTGCCAAAAATGCCTTGCTCAAGATAGAATTACCCGTCGTGGCATCTAAAGATCTAGCTACTCTTGCATCGAGGGATACATATAAACCGAAAATTCTTGGTGGAGTGGCAATTTCTGTAGCTACAACATTTGCTACTTGGGCAATAGGCTTTACTACTAGTCAAGTTGAATTAAGGGTCACCACAATCGCGATCGCCATGTTAGCGACGATCGCGATCGCTATTACTCAATTAGGCGCAGCCATAATAGTTAGCTTAGATCCTCAGACCAAAACTCAGGGAATAGCCTTGGGTGTGATTATGCCGAGTATCTTAGTCGCTGTGAGTGGATTGATTTGGGGGATGAACTCAGCTGTAGCAATCTCGTGCGCGATCGCCATAGCTGAAGTTTTGTTACTTTCTTACTTTTGGGCGCAGCTACCCAGCAAAATGGGTAATTTAGCTCAAGGAGGCTGTTGGCTAGGTGCGATCGCGATCGGCATTACTTTAGGTTTAAACTTAAGTAATTAGCAATTATTAAACACATTTAAGACTCTTAGCTATAATTCAAGATGGAATAATCAAGAGCATTTTAAATAACCTAGACAGTGTTGTGGAGGAGACGGCATTGGACGAACTCAGGGCAGGATTAGCTTTGGCCACCGAGGAAGAATTACAGCAGATTACGCAGATATTGTTTAACCGTCGTTTCAATCCCCTAGATTACTGGCAGACACCTGAGCCAATTGAGATTCAGAGTCAGGATTTGGACTTATGGCTCGATTCTTTAGACCAAAGATTCCGCTATTTAGCAGCAGACGGAATGACGGTATTGCGAGGGCGAACCCAAGAAGTATCTTATCGAGATATTTTGACTAAAGTTTGTAACTATCTAAAAATTCCTTACTCTAATCAGATGAGAACGACGGATATTGAAGCCGAAATTTTTCTCCATTTAGTTAGCAAAGCTTGGGATAAATTGCCTTTCCAAGAACAGAAGACTCTTCAAGCGCAGGTGGGCAATTCCCTAACTACAGCCCATCCTCCAGAACCTTTACCAGTACATTTACAACACAATCCTCTGAAAATTCTGCTGAAAGGGACAGGGATTGTGACAGTTAATACCGTGCTGAAATCATGGCTACTTAAACACATTGCTCGGCAGTTTGCCCTTCATTTTGCGACTTATCAAGCAGCTAAAATAGCCTTGATCAAAGGCAGCACCACCGCAGTAGCAGGATTGGGTAATCAGCTAGCATTACAAGCAGCCAAAAAAGGAATGGTGACAAATGCGGCTCGCTATGGAACAGCAAGAGGAATCTTTAGTATCCTCGGCCCAGTGGCTTGGGGCTATTTTGTCGCCGATTTGGGTTGGAAAGCGATCGCCACTAATTATGGGCGTGTTATTCCAATTGTGTTTACTCTGGCGCAAATTAGGCTAATTCGGGGTGAATACTTGGGATTAGGTTAAGTATTGTAGAGTAACAAGAGCGATCCCCTCACCAAAATTAATCAACCTATAAACAATTTGTTAAGAATGCTAGTGGTAAGCTGAAATACCTCAGAACATATAAACAAGAAAGGAAGTTTATAAGTAAAACGACCTAGTAGAATCACTAAAATTTCGCTTTTTTCTCTATGACCCACTTTCCTTGGTTAACTACCTGTATTTTATTTCCCATCGTCGCTTCTTTATTTTTGCCGATTATCCCTGACAAGGAAGGTAAAACCGTTCGTTGGTACGCTTTAGTTATTGGCTTAATTGATTTCGTCATCCTCGTTTATGGCTTTTATCAAGACTACGATTTTAGTAATCCTGACCTCCAGCTAGTCGAAAGTTATGCTTGGATACCTCAGCTAGACCTCAATTGGTCAGTTGGGGCAGATGGTCTTTCCATGCCCTTAATTTTGCTGACAGGGTTCATTACAACCCTCGCCATGATGGCCGCTTGGCCAGTTACTTATAAGCCAAAGCTATTTTATTTTCTCATGTTGGCAATGTATGGCGGACAAATTGCCGTCTTTGCCGTTCAAGATATGCTGCTGTTTTTCCTGGTTTGGGAATTAGAATTAGTTCCTGTCTATCTCATCCTGTCCATTTGGGGTGGGAAGAAGCGTCTTTACGCGGCAACGAAGTTTATCCTCTATACCGCAGGAGGTTCGCTGTTTATTTTAATCGCTGCCTTGACCATGGCATTCTATGGGGATGTCGTGACCTTTGACATGAGGGCGATCGCTGCTAAAGATTATGCCTTTAATCTACAGTTATTTCTCTATGCTGGCTTCTTAATTGCCTATGGGGTTAAACTGCCGATTTTTCCTCTCCATACCTGGCTTCCCGATGCTCACGGAGAGGCAACAGCCCCAGCCCATATGCTGCTTGCAGGTATCTTGTTAAAAATGGGGGGCTATGCTCTACTACGGATGAATGCGGGGATGCTGCCCGATGCTCATGCCTTTTTTGCTCCCGCTCTGGTAATTTTGGGAGTAGTTAACATTGTTTACGCAGCCTTAACTTCCTTTGCCCAGCGTAACCTCAAGCGCAAAATTGCCTATTCATCGATCTCTCATATGGGATTTGTCCTGATTGGGATTGCTTCTTTTACCGATTTGGGTACTAGTGGGGCAATGCTGCAAATGATTTCTCATGGTCTGATTGGAGCTAGCCTCTTTTTCATGGTGGGTGCTACCTATGACCGCAGCCATACCCTAATGCTCGATGAGATGGGTGGTGTTGGTCAAAAGATGAAAAAGATCTTTGCCATGTGGACGACTTGTTCCTTTGCTTCTTTAGCCCTCCCAGGCATGAGTGGCTTTGTAGCAGAATTAATGGTCTTTGTTGGCTTTGCTACTAGTGATGCTTACAACTCTACTTTCAAGGTGTGTATCATTTTCTTGGCGGCGATCGGCGTTATCCTAACGCCAATTTATCTGCTGTCAATGCTACGGGAAATGCTTTATGGCCCTGAGAACAAAGAATTGGTCGATCACACTAATTTAGTTGATGCTGAACCCAGAGAGGTGTTTATCATCGCTTGCTTATTAATTCCCATTATTGGGATTGGTTTGTATCCTAAATTAGTTACCCAAATTTATGATTCCAGCATCAGTCAACTCACAGCCAAATTGCGTGCTTCTGTACCCAGCTTGGCTCAACAAACCCGCATTTCTGCTCATAGTTATTCAATGATGTCTTTAACTGCACCAAAAATTGAAATTGAATAGGTTAAAAATAGCTAAATAAAATTATACGGGCAAGGCACCGCCTTGTCCTATCTTGGGTCTTTTTGACTACTTATACCATTAGTTGAAAATAATCTTAAATCCGCTTTTAAGAATTGGTATTGGTTTCAACATTACTATCTGGTGTGCCTTTAGTAGGATTAATTAAACTCCCTGAGTTAATCTGAAACAGGAGATACCCTGAAACCCCTAGGGCTAATAAAGCCAATAATCCACAAGCTCTTAACCAATTACGAGTGGCCTTGAGCTTTTGATCTGTTTCCTCTAATGAAGCTCGCAAAGGATTAAGCACAGATATTAATTCCTGACGATTTTTTAACTCATAATCCTCGAAATCAGGGCGCATCTCATCTCGCTGTACTGCCCATTCCTGTAGTGCTGCCCGCTGACGTGACCAATCATCTAAAGCTTCGATTAGTTTAGCCTCAAGATCCTGTCGCAAATTAACAATTTGCTGACTAAATTGGCTACTCAAACTACGGCTTGCTTGATTAAATTGGCTATTAACATTAATTAATTCTTGACGAATCGATCTCCAGCTTGATTGATTTTTATTTTCTAGCTGATTAAATTTGTTGCCCTGATTAGCATCAATTTTGTCTTCTAATTCATCAAGGCGTTGCTCTAATTTTTGCTCGATTTGTGCCAAATTATCTGATGAATAGTGAGCATTTTGTGCGGCCATCAGCTCTTCTAATTTAAGACGATAGGTTTCAATTAATTCTTCTACTTGAACTTGTAAGGGGATTAAAGAATCATGGTTTTGCAATGACTCTAATAAGTTAACATTTGTGTAAACAGAACGGATTTTTTTTACCAGTTCTTCGGCTCTGGTATTTTTAAGCAAATATCCTTTTGCTCCAGAACGCAGAGATTTGCCTAGATAAACATCATCATCATGACCACTGAGAAAAATTACTTTCACTTTGGGAAATCGCTGGGAAATAATCTTAGTAGCTTTTAATCCGTCCATCTGGGGCATATCAATATCCATCAGCACAATATCAGGCTGCAACTCTTCTACTTTAGCGATCGCTTCCCGTCCATTATGAGCAACACCCAAAACATTAATATCTTTTTCTACATCCAGCCAAGTTTTAAGGATTTCGCAGAGCAGAGTTTGATCGTCTACTAATAAAACAGTAATCATTCAATATACCTAAATAATTTTAAATTTTTATATTCTTGCCCAAGCAAGTTGCCAATTTATATTTCAAATTATCTTAATAGATCGAGAGAAAAAAAAAAGATTACATATCAACTCTTAAACTGTTTGTAAAGAAGGTTTGTACAACTATCAAAATCAGTAATTAAATATTAAACAATCTCTAATTTATTCGTTTAATTATTTAGCATCAATATTCAAGAAAACGCTGATTAAAAGCTGTTATTATAGATTTTTTTGTAGTGTTATATATAAATACAATAACCTTAAAATAAGTTCTAAATAGTATACAAGTCTTTGCTTGAGTCTAGCTGAGGAATAACAATAATTATCCCGACCTATAAAAATTTTGGGTGATTCTCGAAAAATCAAACTAGTTGATTTGGTCTATTCTATTCTAATAACCATCATGAAAATCTACGTCATGATTAACTAAATAATGCAGTCTACCTAAAACCGTATTTCGCAAGTGACTTTATGGAAACAATCTTTTTGACGATAGAACCCAGCGTAACGGAGGTTTCTATCGAGGACAATCTAGAACAATTTTTGATCGTCTTATCCGTCTCTTTAAGCGTGGCAACTATTTCACGTATCTTTAGCTGGTTTCGCCAAATTCCCTATACTTTGTTGCTAGTGATCGTCGGACTTGGTTTAGCTTTTGTAGATATTCGGTTAGTCAGTCTCTCTCCAGAGTTGATTTTGGAAATTTTTCTGCCTCCTTTACTGTTTGAAGCCGCCTGGAATATACGTTGGCGCAGTCTCAAGAACAGTCTGATTCCTGTGAGTTTGTTTGCGGTTGTCGGTGTAGTTATTTCTGTAGTTGGGGTAGCCTTTCCCCTCGATTATTTTACTGATATGTCGTTGGCTACAGCTCTTTTAATTGGTGCTAGTCTGTCTTCTACCGATCCTGTGTCTGTAGTAGCTTTGCTGCGAGAATTGGGAGCAAGTAAACGTTTAACAATTCTCATAGAAGGAGAAAGTCTCTTTAATGATGGAGTAGCAGTAGTTGCATTTTTGCTGTTGGTTAATATTCCTCTGGGTATTGGCGAATTTGACCTTTCAACCATTGCGATTAGTTTTATAACTTTTGCTGGTATTGGTTTTAGTGTTGGTGGCTTAATTGGATTTGGGATTTCTTATCTAACTCAAAGATTTGATTTACCTTTGGTAGAACAATCTTTGACCTTGGTATCAGCTTATGGAACCTACTTAATCACGGAAGAATTAGGTGGATCTGGGGTAATTGGGGTTGTGATTGCTGGTATTATCTTGGGCAATTTTGGTTCTCGGATTGGGATGAATCCCCGTACTAGACAATTAGTTTCGGAATTTTGGGATTTTCTGGCGTTTTTTGTCAATTCTATTGTCTTTTTATTAATTGGCGACCAAATAAATTTTATTAGTCTTAAAAGCAATTTTGGTCTAATTGTCATGGCGATCGCTGCTGTATCAGTTACTAGAGCAATAATGATCTTTGCTTTGGGTAATATTAGTAATTTATTTAGTAAAACTAAAACTAATCTGCCAGAACAAACCGTACTGTGGTGGGGTGGTTTAAGAGGCTCTGTATCCATTGCTCTAGCATTAAGTGTTCCTGAAATATTGTCGAGTAGACAAGAAATTATTGATACAGTTTTTGGGGTAGTGCTATTTAGTCTCTTAGTTCAAGGATTGAGTATGAAGTGGCTGTTAAGCACTCTCAATCTGGTTGACGATCAGCCTCAGCGTCAAGAGTATTCCGAGTTATTAGCTCGCAAAGTAGCCATGAAGAGGGTTTTAAACTATTTAGCTAACAATGAATTAGCTTTAGAAATTGATCCTGAATACTATCGCTATCAACAAGAATTGGTTAAAGGAGAACTCAAAAACATTAAAGAAAAAATTGACAATATGCAGCAAAAGTATGATGATTTGCGATCGCTTACTATGGAACAGCTTAATGAGCAGTTATTAGATATTGAAGCCGATACCTATGCCGAATTTATCAGAGCAGGTCAATTAAATGAAAATCTTTCTTCCATACTACAAGATATTATTGCCAAAGCAGGGGATGCAGAATTCATAGATAAAGACTAACAGATAAAAACTAACAATTTTCAAGGTGTTGGCAAGGAAGCGTCTTTTTGTAGCTCAATTTCGCTAAAATTTATTTATGCTTACAAGTCCCTATTGACCGAAGAATTTAGCCATGAATGCCAAGAATGTTTTAGGTGGAGAATTGAAAACATGCTGCATTTCTCCCATGACAGGATTTTATCGTAATGGTAAATGTGATACTGGGGCAGAAGATCGAGGTTTACATATCGTTTGTGCCGAAGTTACTGCTAAGTTTTTGACTTTTAGCCAAAAACAAGGAAATGATCTGAGTACACCAATGCCAATGTACGATTTTCCAGGTTTAAAACCAGGAGACTGTTGGTGTTTGTGTGCTTTACGCTGGAAAGAAGCATTAGATGCAGGCTTTGCACCACCCATTAATTTGGAAGCCACTCATGAATCAATGCTGAACTTTATTCCCCTAGAAGTGCTTAAAGAACATTCCCTAGATTTGAATGGTTAATAAAATATATTTTCATACTAAACCTAAATTGATCGAGGTAGTTATTAACTTTTTGACCTCTGCACGGGCAAGGTAATGTTTTTCCTCCTACTGAGCTTTGAATTACAAAATGGCGCGTAAACTTTTTTTAGGATTGCTTTGGTTAGCTTTTACCATCTACGCGATCGCCTCTTCTTTTACAAAAACACAGCAAGGAGATTTTGAGTTAATTCTCAAGCTGTCTACGGGAGAATTTGCGGGAATCAACCCAATAATTATTGCTATCTTCTATATCATGGGCATTTTCCCTGTAGTTTATGCAGCATTTATTTTGTTTGACAGTAATCAAAAGATTTCCCCCTACCCTTTCTCTGCTGTATCATTTGGACTGGGGGCATTTGCGCTGTTGCCCTATCTTGCTTTGCGTCAGACTGATATTACGGTGAACAAGTCAAAGAATTGGTTACTCAAAATACTAGATTCTCGCCTGACGGCGATCGCGGCTAGCGTTGCTGTTATTGCCCTAATGATCTGGGGATTAACCAGGGACAACGCATCTAAATCCCCAAAGCTAGACAGAAAAAGAACTTTAAAAAGTTTTAAGCTTCAAATTAAATTTAATATCTGCATGAAAACTCGTTAATAGTAAACATGACTTACTTTTATCTGAACAAAGAAAAGTTGAGATACCAGAAATAAAGAAGAGTTGTTTTCTTCTTCATTCTGGATTGAATTTTGATGAGATATTTCTAATTAAGTAATAGTTCTCGAAGATAATTATTATCCCAACCTGCTTTTTTTCGCTTGCCTTTAATACTGCCTTTAATACTTTTATGTTGCTTGATTAAATTCAAAGCTATATGTCTAATAACCGCCAAGTTTTCAGGAGCATTATCTTTTCTTATTCTAGAACCATCTTCATTAAAACCTACATCTAATACCCAGGGTAAGCTGATTTTCAATCCCCCAATGTCCTCGAATATATTCAGCTAATTGTTGAGCATCCTGAGACAAGCTAGTGATAAAATATCTATTCTCATGCTTTATTTTACCATTCTTCAATTGGCGAATTGATTCAAGATGAACAACTGAATTTAGGTTCGACCATTTCTTTGGGGAATCTACAAGTTCTTGGATGTCATTTAAAACATGATAACATCTTTGTTCAGTACGACCATGACCTGATTCATATACAATATAATTACTAGGGAAAAAGTCATTTTTATTCTCAGATAAAGCTACTTTAAATAAGTCATCTACTCGCTTATACAATCCGCCTTGGTTCTTTTTTAATGTAATCAAATAATCAGCTTGTTGATTCACTATTTGATTTACTATTTTGGTCTGACAGCCCATTGCATCTAAGGTTACAATTGCTCCTGATAATTCTAAAATTTTTAATAATTCAGGAACTGCTGTGATTTCATTTGATTTTTTAGCTACCTTTTTTTGTGCTAGAACTAATCTGCCGACCGAGCCTGAATGCATTCAGGCTCGCAAGCGGCAGTGCATTCCGCACCACTTTCTTTCGCCCAAGCATATGCGGAGCGGTATCCTTTAGGAGTGACCATTACAATTGCTGCTTGTTCAGAATTATGGTCATACGAATGACGTAAAGTTTTACCATCTATAGCAATTTGTGACCCTGATATTAACGAATTAATAGATTTAATCCAATTCACAAAACATTTTTCTAATTGTTGCGGGTCTAAACGTGCAAATACTCGATTAAAGGTATCATGTGATGGAACTCCGTTTGGCAATTCTAAAAATGATTTGAACCAATCATATTTACATTCGCCAAATAATTCTATATCATCCCATGTCTCGGCTCCGCTAATTACCGCATATGCGGAGCGGTGACGGGAGCGAAGCGAGCTAATCCTTTAGGAATCCTTTAGGACAAAGGGTAATTGTAATTATATCAATTAGCTTATGCCGTTTAGTTCTATCTATTCTGGGATCTTTTATCGCTGAAAAATGTTCTTCTATTGTGGTTTTGGGGCGTAATTTCACTACAAGATTGAAAACCCTTATCTTTCGGTAATTATAGTGATCATACCATCCATCATTAAAATGAATTTTCTCAGCTCATTTTAATTTAAGTCATTCTATAGAAGCTTTGAATACTACTTCTCTTCTTTCTTGACTTTTTTAGCTCTTTTTCAGAATTACTAACTATCGCTCAATTTAAGATGCGTTGCCCCTGGGGGATTAACCCAGGGAGATTGGTCAGACTATGTTGCTCAATGGCAAACCAGTCAATTTATTCACGTCATGAGTATCGATTTTTGCCTCCTCAGTCTTCTATTTCCTGCTATTTTAGGGGACGACATGCAACGGAGGGGAGTTAAAGGCTGGCTCAAGGCGATCGCCTTTATTCCTTTATTTGGCGCTTTAATTTATTGGTGTTTGCGTCCTCAATTGTTGTGATTATTGTTTCAATACTTCTTTTTTAACAATTTAATTAAAGAACTGGGGAATTAGTGATTAATTATTTCTCTAGCCTTGTTCTTCAGAATTTGGTTCATTATTTTGTTGATTTCTGCTATTGTTTCCCGCTATTGACTGGAGGCGAGTTAGTGACTGGATGACTTGGTTTGCTTGTGGAACTGCTTGAGTTTGGATCACTCCTGAAACTGGCGCAGCAGTAGTCATAATCTTAGTTCGGCTTTGAGATTTCCAATGCTCATAGCCCAAGATGGGGAAAGAGGCCACTTTCTTCGCCAATGCCCAAAAGAAAACATAGCTTGCCAACAGTCGTTCAAATGCAGTAAAGCGTGATTCTCTTAACTCTTCAATTAAAGCCTTTTGCTCTTTACTATGTTCGCTTTGGAAGTAGACAGAATCATTGCGCAGATGGAAATGCTCATCATCGCTATTGAGAATAATCGCGTTGGTAAAACCTTTATGAGCTATTTCAGGATTAGACCCCATCACCACTACTTCTGGTCCAACATCAATATTTCGAACACCATCAGCTTGTTTCCCAGTCATAATTACAGCATTTTCTTGATGTTTGAGCTTATCGCTTTTTCTCCCGTCAG
This sequence comes from Pleurocapsa sp. CCALA 161, assembly GCF_003003995.1. GTDB lineage: Bacteria > Cyanobacteriota > Cyanobacteriia > Cyanobacteriales > Xenococcaceae > Waterburya. The sequence continues at coordinate 47,765 of NZ_PVWF01000015.1, forward strand.
GTACCCCTAGAAACATTAAAGTGCCTCTGACAACTCGATGTCCAAAATCGTGTAACAAATCGTCCTCTGGATTAGCTCCATGCACATCAAGAGAGGCGATGCCGTATGCCGTAGCTGAGAGAAAACAATTTGCTGACATAGTTCTTCAGAAGCTGATTTACCCAGGGAACATCGCCAATAACCAAGCTTCTCTTGCCAATTCTGGCTAGCAGCTCTCTACCCTGAACGTAACGTATTCCCAGAGTCCATAACCATGAGCCAAAAATATAGATTCCGATATCGATTAAAGTGACAACAGAATTAATCAGTTGAAGAACAAAGGAATCTTGAGGTATTGGAAGTAGCCAAAGTAAACTTGCTAAGAGTGTTTTTGCTAAAGGGATTGTATAGCCAAAGGGAATTGCCCAGCCCACAGTTATTAAAATATATAAAGCGTGTATTGCCCAAGCAGTAGGAGTTTCGATAATATGCCAAGCCCACTTACGACCACTTTTAATTAGTTCTTTTTCAATCGAAGAATCAATTTTTTTCCCTGTTGGGGTTGCTCCCATAATTTGCACTACACTAACCTCAACAAAGTCATCCTTCATGTTTTCTAACACGGCAATGCTTTGGGATGTTAAAGTCATGCCAAAAGGTGGTGTTGAATTGGGCAAAGCTTGCTTAATATTTTTAGCTAAATACAATAACAACTCAGTCAAAGTCTGCTGGGCTGCTGCCACAGCAACTGTTGCTGGTTCTGACGTTCTGCGTCCACTACCATTAACAAAAATTTTGTGATAATGTTCTTCCAGCTTAGCTTCTTTGACTTTAATTACAGGCGAACCCAAAAAACTGCCCAATTCTCCAGTTAAAAGAAAAAGCTCCTTGATTTCTCCTTGACGATATAGCTGATCTAAAGCATTGATTGCCTGAATAGTTGGAAAGGTTTGACCTGATTGAGTAACAGCTAAGATGATTGAATCTTTCCCCAATTGTAAACTGCCAAAATTATGTTTTAATTGCTGCAAAATTTGATTAGAGGAAACACTACGAACATTCAGCCAGGGAAAAATAATTCTTAAATCCTGGCAAAATCTCTCTCCTAGCCAAAGGCTATTTTCTATCCCAATAATTAGCAAATCAACTGTGGGCAATTGTCTACTCAACTTAGATAATCCTGCTCTCAGCATTTTTTGCCTTTGCTGATCGAAGTTACGAGCTTTTTCGCTTAATAGTTGAACTAAATAATCTGCACTTTGACAATTAAGAGAGTCAGGATTTTTCCAATCTAACTTTATTTCTTCAAAAATAGCTGGAATTTCTTGATTATCGCTAGCAATCGGATCTTGGGTATTGCAAGTAGGATATTTTACATGAGGTAAATAAGGATGATTTTCCATAGAAATCCATCTATCTTCTAGTTGCAAATAATTTAATTCTTCGCCTTTTTCCAGAGAATAGATGCTGATTTCGTTAGCACTCACCAAAGCAATCTCTCCTTCTTTTTGGTTTAAATCTAAACGCAGAGATTGTGGAAGGTTTAAAAGCACTGCATCAACAGCAGCTGGTTCGGAGGCATAAACCATATAATTGTCTTGCTTATTAAAGCCAATTGACATTGGCTGCCCTTTTGCGCCGATCACCAGTCGTTCTTTTTCTAAAGTAGAGACGACAACTAAGCCAAAAGTGCCGATCGCTCCAGCCATGAAGGTTTTAGTCGCTAGATTGAGATCGTTATGGAAGAAAGCGTGAATTGCAGTTCTCACAAAATTGACCCTTTTTTGCCACGACCATTGACTAATCATATCGTCCTTGGCAATTACCTGGAGCACATCTTGTTCTAAACGGTACAAGTATTGGTTACAGGCAGGAGAATCGGGTGCTGACAATAATTTACGGTACAGCATAAAAGTATTTTCAAATACTTTTGCCCAGTTACTCAGTTTTAATATTGTTGCAGCCGTATTAGGAGCATCTCGATGGGGAGTTTGTCCCTCAAAGGAAGATTCGATGGAATCAGCACCCGCCAAATGATACGCTAATCTCGCCGAAGCATACCACATTCCTTTGGTTACCAAAAGATCGATCATTCCCGCAATTTTGGGGGAATCTCCCAAGGCATAATTATATGTATGCAATGCCCGCTCTAACCACAATCCCAACGCCTCATTAGATACCTCTTGGTTATATAGCGTCCAAGCATCAAAATCTCCGTTGTGGGTAATACGATGATTAATATTTTTGTCTCGACAAACCCATTGACCTTCTGTAAATTCCCAAACTCTTTCAACCCTAGCGCTCATCCATTCATGCCAGTGAGTTTCTATGATCGCAGGAGGGCCACTAGTGCCAAACCGATAATGCCATACTCCCGTAGTTGTCATTTCTAAAGGGGCAATACCGTTGTTTTGAGATTTTTGTCGAACCAACGCGAAAGCTCTCTCCAGAGAATTAGTCAGGTTATCTCGTTTACGATTAACAAGTTTATCACCGACAAAAACAAGCTGCTTGTCTTGGTTTTGGGCTATTACCAACCCCCCACCAGCTTGTTCTCCGCGTATCTCCGTTTCTCGCCCCATTTGATAATAAATGTTTGTCATCCTTTCAGACAAAAGTAGATCTTCGTCATCTTTTCGACGTTGACAAATAAAGCCAAAATTACCACAATAAAAATTTTCACCTATTCCTGTAGCCAAGGTATAAAAATCTGTCCAAGAACAAAAAGCAATTAATAAATTGGCAACGGTAAAAGCTTGACAAAAAAGTCTAAAAAAATAGGGAAGAGAAAGATTACTACTACAAATTACAAAAGCTGTTGCAGCAGCAAGTAAATTAAAAGAGATGCCCCCTATAGCTTTTGATCGTATCCGCCAAGGAACTGCATCTCCTGCTGGTATTGAAGGATAATCTTCATGCTTGATTCCTGATAGAAATGGGATGAAAATTGGCGCACCAGGAATTAATGAGCTTAATGTATTTGGGTTATTTCCAGCTTTGAGCAGATCACTAATGTTATTGAATCTTAAAGTTGATTGTCTATCTCGATCAATAGCAGATATAGCTACAGCATGAATATTGTCTGCAAAAAATAGTGTAGTATTAACAAAATTTTGTTGACATTTCAAATATTAGGTATGTAGAGGTTATGTTGTAAGTGATTGCCTATAGTCTATTAAACATTAATATTTATTAATTTTAATTAAAAATTACTTTTGTTTTTAGACTTTTTAAAAAAAGTTGCCGAAAGTTTTTCTACTAATAAAGATACATACCCAAATATGAATAGAGTATTTCGCAAACTTAACCTCCAGATTGCTCCAATACTTTTGTTTCCCCTGTTAATAACTGCATTAACAGGAATAATTCTAGGCTTAGGTAATCGTCTAGGAATTTTGCCGACAGTGGTGATTGATGCTCTCTTGGTAATTCATCAAGGCAAATTTTTAGGTGAAAAAATAACTCCTTATTATGTTTTATTTCTAGGTTTAGGAGTGCTGATAATTGGTTTAAACATTCTCATTAAAGTTAGAGATATTCTCATATCTAAAAGAACTAAATCCCTTGCCGTTAATATCTACAAAATTATAGCTTTAATGGTAGTTTTTCCTTTAGGTGTTTGTGTAGAGACTGGTGTAGCTTATCGATTGGGAACAGATTGGTTAGATCTAACTAGTCAACAAACAGCAATATTTTTGTCTCTACACACAGGAACTCCATTGACAACGATTCTTGGAATCTCTTATACATTAGTAACGGGTTTTAGCTTAATTTTATTATCTATCATAGGTGTGGAAACTAGTTTAATTACTGCTCAAACATCATTATCTCAAAATGAACTGATTTCTTCTTTGATTCCAGTTGAACAAGCATTTAAATCTCCTCTAACTTTATTAGATAATATTGCACTGCTGCGAAAAAAAATCCGTAATGTAATTATAATTTTCTCCTTAATATTTCTAGTTATTCTTTCTTTGGCAACATCAACAATTTTACTTTCATTATCAATTGTTGTTATTGTTTTCACTCTTCCTGCTTTGTTTATAGCCGAACGACTAATTCAAGAGTGGCAAGAACAGCAAGAAATTCAGCCTCAACTTGAAGACTCTGAAAGTGAAAGTGCGACTATACTTAGAGCTATTCCTGATTCTATGTTGCGAATAACCGAAGGCGGAATTTGTTTAAGCTATATTCCAGCTAAAGACGCTAACTCGTTTATAATCAGAGGAGAAATCATTGACAAACATATTAATGAGTTTTTAGATCCTAAAATAGCCTTACGGTTTATCAAGTATGCTCAGCTATCTTTAAAATCTGGTTTAACTCATTCCCACCGCTTTGATCTACCTTTAGATAATGGTGGGCGACAATATTACGAAGCAAGAATTAGTTCTATTGGGATGGCGGAAGTATTGATTATAATTCGTCAGCTTTATGATTTAAATCAAATTTTAGTCAATTCAGAGCATTCATTAAATCATAGCAGTCAAGATACAATTTTCTTGTTAAGTGAACCAGAATTAGCAGAAATTTTGGAATTGACTTTAGAACAGATTGCTCAAAACGATTACCATCACGTCATCTGCTGTTTGGTTATTGACGATTTAACTATAGACTTTAACTCAGAAGCAACTTCTAACTTACAACAAGATCCTCGACTTAGTGAAATTTTGATGTATCAGATTGCAGCTAAAATTAAGTTGCATTTATCATCAGATTATGTAGCTCGTCTAAGCGATCGCGAATTGGTCACATTAGTACTTAACTGTTCCTTAGACCAAGCATCTATATCAATTAACAAACTACGAAAAGATTTAAATAAATTTTCATTTCAGTGGCAAGGTAATGAATATCCGATTAATACCAGTGTCGGCTTGCTAGAAATTAATGCAGACAACGATAACCCAACCGATTTACTTAATGTAATCAAAGCAACTTGTAATATTGCTAAACAAAAGGTTGAGATTAAGACTTTTTGGTAATAGCGATCGCTTGCTCATCTTTATAGATTTAAAGTCAGATCAAATATGCAGTCAGCCAAAAAGTTCATTTGTATTAACTGGTTATTACTCTTGACAACTAAACAATTGCCAATATTCGTAACAAAAATTTATTTATTCTCCTCTCCGTCTGGAAAAAATTAGGTTAAATTTGGAGTTGTCTTTTGAGGGATCTTTCTGTGAATTTGAAATCATCAACGCGCAATCAGGATTCAGTTAACACTCAAACGAATACGATATTTTTCGATCCAAGCTTGATTAAAGCCGCCAGAAATATTTATCGTAGTTACTGTAATTTGAATGTTGCTACGGAAAATAAACCAAGGGGAATAGTAATTAATCGAGATAACCATCGAGGTCAATTAGCGTTTAATGCTAAGCCCATATTGTTGCCTAGAGAGTGTTTTATTCCTCTCAAGCAAATTGAAGCAGAAGTATATTAAAAAACTTGAATTATTGCTAATTATTTTTATTTATTTAAACTACAAATTAATGTAAATTAAATTATGGAAACACTGGTGATGGCAATGGGATTTGCCACAGCTTTGACCTTTGGCGTATGTATTGGTAGTTTCCTCAACGTAGTTATATATCGTATTCCCGCAAAATTATCTCTAATTTATCCCCCGTCTCGTTGTCCTCAATGTCTGCATCCATTAGGAGTTACAGAAAATGTTCCTGTGCTTGGCTGGTTATGGCTTCGAGGTTGCTGCCGTTGGTGCAAAACTAAAATTTCCAGTCGTTATCCAATTGTCGAAGCAGTCACGGGCTTGATCTTCATGGCAGTTTTTTGGCGTTTTGGCTACAGTCTAGAAACTGTTGGCTACTGTCTCTTTTTGTCCTGGTTATTGTCATTGTCACTGATCGATTTGGATACCATGACTTTACCCTCTTCTCTAACTAAATCAGGTTTAGTCTTGGGATTAGTTTTTCAGGTGGTTATCGGCTGGGAAGCGAGTCAAGGGCAAGGTGTCGCCAATGGTTTGATGTTTGGTATTGGGGGGGCAGTTGCAGGCATCTGGTTGCTAGAAATTATTGCCCTCATCGGTCTAATGATCATGGGACAGCAGGCAATGGGTGATGCAGACGGTAAATTAATGGCAACTATTGGTGCGTGGATTGGCTGGAAATATGTCTTGCTATCTAGCTTTATTGCCTGTGGGGTGGGTTCAATTGTCGGCGGTGGCGCGATCGCTTTGAGAATTATTGGTAAAAAACAGCCTATGCCTTTTGGTCCTTTTTTGGCATTAGGTGGCGTATTAAGCTTGTTTTTTGGTGATGCTCTAATTGATGCCTATCTTAAGAATTTTTGGCGTTTTTAGCTTTAATCTAGTCAATGTGAGTCAACAAAGCCACCTTTCGTAATATACATCTAACTATTGGTCTTTAATTACCATCAATAAACTCTTCGCCCTCTATTATTACTCCATCCTTGATCATCGTACTCAACGACTGAGGTTGTTCTTCCACAACAGGTTGTTTGGTGGTAATTTTAATCCCAGGCAGATGATCGAGTCTTTCTTGTGCTTGTAGAACCTGATCAATAGGAGTAAATACGGTTAAGCCTTCAGGAATACACTTAACTTCTATGGGAGTTGAACCAATCAATTCTCCATCCAAAACTACTTTTTGTGGTGGATTGGTAGTAACTTTGACCCATTTAGTGCGTAAATAGCCAACATCGTCTCGTTCGGCTGCTTCTTTGTTGCTGGCGGTTTGAAGCAGATGATAAGAAATGGCGATCGCTCCTGCTCTAGTTTGGGCAGCGATAATGGTAACATCCAATAACCCATCATCATAAACTACTCCGGCTGCGCCTTGAGCCAAGACTGAAGTAGGTGGCGCAGCATTGGCAACTGTCACGGCGTTAGCTTCAACTTCGATGATTTTATCATCGGTTTCAATTGTGGTGGTAAACTTCTCAAATTCCCTTAGCTGCTTTAATCCAGACAGAACATAGGCTAGCATTCCTAAGCGATCTTTCGCTTCGCGATCGGCATCTTCTACGGTTTCGGCTTCAAAACCCACTCCTGCCAATAAAATCATCGGCTTATCATTACAGGTTGCTGCATCTACCTTTTTAGTCGCACCATCAACAATTACCTTACATGCCGCTTCAATAGTGTCGGGAATGCCCAAAGCGTTGGCAAAAGCATTGGCTGTACCTCTGGCGATCGCCCCCAAGGGAATATTGCTATTAATTAAAGCTTCAGCTACGGCTGAAACCGTCCCATCTCCCCCAGAGGCAATAATTATCTCGGCATTGTTCGCGATCGCTTTCAAGGCTAATTCTCCTGCACTAATTTCTGGGGTAGTGTATTGAATATCGAGATCAAATGCTGGGTCTAAAATACGTTTTATCGTGGCTAACTCTTGTTTTGAGTCGCCTTGTCCAGCAACAGGATTGAAGATTAAACAGGCTGAACGATTCATAAGCTCTAAGATAAAATACTAAACAATTAAAATCAAAGCTACTCAACAAAGCAGTTGGAGATATTTTTAGCTAATTATGCCTTAATAATCAAAATCAAGTGTCTACCAAAAGAATTAATTTTAACCAATTAAAATTAAGCAAATTTTTTACTTCCTTAGCCCAAAATGCGTAAATTCTTTGGTTATCTAAATTAAAGCTAAGTTTTTGGCAGAAGTAAGCTGGAGATCGGTTAACATTACCAGCATAGCTATAATTCGGTTCTAAATTAAGTATTTAGAAATAATGGGGAAAGTTTGGTGTGAGTCCAACGCTGTCCCGCAACTGTGATGAGATAACGCAAGTTATCTCTCAGTCAGGATGCCCACCGATCGCCATAGTTCACTAAATTAATTCTGCGAGGTACAGATAATCATGGTCAACGCTTTAGTTCAAGACAATCTTAATTCTCTACAATTACCGTCCTTACCATATCAACGACCTTTACTGGCAATTGGTCACGGGACAAGAAACGATCGCGGCAGACAAACTTTCATTGATTTTGTTGAGATTTATCAAAAATTAGACACTTCTCGTCCTGTAATTCCCTGTTTTTTAGAATTGACTGAACCGACAATTAAAGAGGGTGTTGAAACTTGTGTCCAACAAGGGTATACAGATATTACAGCCCTGCCAATTTTATTGTTTGCTGCTAGACATAATAAGTTTGATGTAACCAACGCACTAGATAGTGCGCGATCTCCCTATCCTCAGATCAACTTTAGTTATGGTCGTCACTTTGGCATCACACCTAAAATTATTGAACTCTGGCGCGATCGTCTACAGGAATTAGATCAGCCTCAACATAATCCTCGTAATATTTCCCGTGAAGATACAGTCTTACTATTTGTTGGTCGAGGTTCTAGTGATCCTGATGCTAATGGAGATGTCTGCAAACTAGCTCGAATTATGTGGGAAGGTAGTGGGTACAAAACAGTAGAAACTTGTTTTGTTGGTATTACTCATCCCCGTCTAGAAGAGGGTTTTCGTCGAGCATATCTGCATCAGGCAAAACGGGTCATTGTCCTGCCCTATTTTTTGTTTACTGGCACATTAATGGAGAAGATATTTGATCTTACTGCTCAACAAGAAGAACAACATCCCGAAGTTGATTTTGCTTGTTTACCAGAGATGGGTATAGCTACTCAATTGTTAGAGGTATTTCGCGCCAGAGAGATAGAGGCACAGTTGGGTCAAGTAGCCATGAACTGCGAAATGTGTAAGTTTCGTCTTGCAGCCGCAGATATGCACGGACATGGACACGGACATGGACACGGACACGAACACCATCATGGACACCATCATGGTAGCAATGACCCCTATGCCAAGTTAGAAGATTACCATCAACGTATTTGGCAAACACCATAATTTTGGTTGCCAATTGAAATTGTATGTATATGTAGAGGTGTATAGTTATTGCCCTCTACAAATTTTGTCTAATATTTATTTAATTGATACGGAATAATAAAAAAACTATAACTATACTTCTTCCTTTGAGATCCAACTGAGCAATCCTAGAGAGTTAATACTACCAAAAAAATGTGCGCCCAAAATATTAAGCTGCGCCAAGATTAAGAATAAGTCTGCACTTCTTATTACGTGTTCTCTTTCATATACAGCAACCCCTTGAGGTCTGGCGATCGCATTGGCTACCAAAGCAACTAAACTAATCTCTGAAGCGACCAAAGCCAACAATAAACCGACTAAACTTGCTAATAAGCCGATACGGAGAAACTGAATAATTTTTGTTCTACTTGGTTGTGCATCTGGATTAACCCGCTGTAATTGTTTAGCTAGTTGGCGGTAACGATAAGCCCAATAAACTCGAAAACCTAAAGCAATCAAGCTAAAGAGCGCAATAAAAATACCTACCCCAGCCCCATTATTGGTTGCGCTTCGGCTAAAAAAGACGAGCAAGAGCGTAATTCCTGATATAGAACCTAGAAGTATATGAATCCAATAGCTGATACGGCTTAAAATGCGAAAAGTGTTGGCGAATTTGCTTTTATCGGGTAATTTTGATGTTGCTGATTTATTCATGTTTTTACATATAAGATTTATTCCCTTGTAATCCAGTTAAGTAGTCCCAAAGAATTAATAGCTCCTAATGTATGTGCGCCCAAAATTGTGATGTTGACAAAATCTAAAAATAAATCGGCTGTTTCAATTGCCTGTTGTGGCTCGTATATTCTTCCTCCTTGCGGTTGAGCGATCGCTTCGGCAATGATAGTTATTACCGTAGTTTCAGAAGCCAAAAAAGCTAAGATTAACCCTAAGAAACTTACTGACAGACCAATACGTAAAACCTGAATTATCTCTGCTCTTTCTGGTTGCACAGTAACATTGGTAGATAGCTGTTTTGCCAGACGACTATAACGCCAGTCCCAAAAAATTCTAAACCCCAAGACAATCAAACTAGCCACAGCCAGAATAATACTAACTTTGATCGCTGCATTGTTGGCAGGTGCGCCCAATTTTCGACTAAATATTATTAATCCTAAAATAATACTTGAAGTCACACCTAGGATTAAATGAACCCAGTAGCTAATTTGTGCCAAAAGCCGAAAAATGTTAGCAAATCTTTGTTTACTAGGTAAATTAGGCGAGTTTAGTTTATCTTGCATCATGAATTTCTAAAGTAAGTCTTACTATTAGATTGCAAAATAATCATAATTTTTGACTCTATCAAAAGTTATGCCTAAACAATTAATTTATTAGCTATTGCTCAGCTGGTTAAACTTGGCAAAAATGAGAAAACTTCTATCTTAAGAGAGAAATATATAAATAATATTTGAGCCTAATGTGTCAAATATAGCATTACTTGATCGCCAACAAACATTTACCTTTATTTAATATGTAATTGCTAGAGCTACATAGTTATATTATTGACTTTAGAGCAGGATATTATTAATGAGTAAATCTACTAAACTTTTTCAAAAGCAAATAATGATACTGCGATCGCAAGGTTATTCCATTGTCAAAGCTGCGGTAGAAGCTTCCGAACAACGCTTGCGCCCTATTCTCATGACAGTATTTTCCACCATCGTTGGTCTGTTTCCACTAGCGATCGCTTCTGGGGCTGGTGCTGCTGCCCGTCAATCTTTGGCAACGGCAGTAATTGGAGGGATGATTGTAGCTACTTTCCTGAGCTTAATTATCGTTCCCATATTGTATATTGTAATTTCAAGTTTTAGCGATCGCGTTGCTAAATATTTACCTTCTCCTCCTACCAGGCACAACTCATCTAAATTCCCAAAATCAAGCCGTGCGGATTTGTCAAGTCAGTGAGTAAGAGAAATTAAAGCTTTGCGGAGCAAAATACAAGCTTTGTCCGAACGTGGTTCAAAAATAAATATAGTTCGCTCAAAAATCGCCTTAATGCTACGTGAGTTCGACGAAAAAATTAGAAACAAAGAAAGGCTGAGATGTAAACTCAGAATAAGCAAAAATACTGAGTATC